>CAZVAV010000247.1:0-3903 GCA_964625135.1 uncultured Oscillospiraceae bacterium
ATATCAATCCACGTTTGCAGCCCCAATTTGAAACATTATCGATCGATCTAAAAAACGTCATATGAGAGCAAAATGTTCAGATCAATACGCTGCAGGATCTGATCCGGGTGCTGGAAAAAATCGTGGAGGGCGACTAGCCCTCCACGATTTTTTCTTTATGGTGTCGCCCGTATCCCCGCTTACTCCTCCAGATGGATTAACGGGAAAAAGCGGCGCGGGACAAGGCCAATCGAAGCGGTTTGGATCGGCAGCATCACCAATACCTTGGTAATGCGCGCGGGCAGCAGCGCAAGATATCCCTTGCCCGTGATGACCGCCACCCATACGGTGTCGAGAACAAGCTGCAGCAGCAAAACCACGGCCGCGGCGCAGAAAATCCGCATCCAGCCAACCGGCTTGCCCGGACGGTAGAGAATCAGGCCATAGGCCATTCCGCAAAAGAAGCAGGTAACGGTAAATCCGGGAAAGTAAGGGCCAATGGGAAAGAGCCATGCCCCGATGAAATCGGCGGCGGCATATCCCATCCCCGCCGCCAGCGGGCCGTACAGCATCGCAATGATCGCGATCGGCAAAAATGAGAAGCCGATCTTCACGATCGGGGTCGAGATCGACAGGAAACGCGACAGCAGGATTTCGATTGCGATGAGCAGCGCAAGGGTGGTGAGCTTTTGAACCTTTTCAGAACGCATAAAAATTCCCCTTTCTGTGTCGTTGCCACACGATAAGGAGAATTTTCCCCGTCTCATCTGTGGCAGCGGATGCGAAGCGACACCGCACAGCCCGATTCCCGAGCCGCTTCGTCCGACGGCAACCTCCCATCCGCCGGCACTTAACGCGTCGTTTCTACTCTGTCATGACTCGGGGCTTTCTGAAAACTCCAAACTCTTGTCAAATTCTACTGAAATCGGCTCGTTTCACAGTCAAAAGCCTCGAAATACATCCAGTATTTCTGTGTTTTTGTCTGCGAAGTCGCTCGGTCTCAGCGAATTTTCCGGCGGTTTTCCATTTTCAGAAACGCCCTAATTTATTTTAACCGTCCGCATTGGGCGGGCGGGAAAAAACAGCGGTACGAATTTGGCCGGCCTGATAGAGCGAGCCAAATGCGCAGATCCTTTTGTCGGGCCCGGCAAGCGCAAGCGACCGGTCTACCCCCTCCCCGATCGTATCACAGCTCTCGGCGGCAAAGCCAAGGGAGCGCAATTCCTCCGCCAGCTGTCCGGCGGGAAGCGCGCGGGGATTATCCGGCGTAATAGTGATAAACCGCTCGGCCAGCGGCAGCAAGGAGGAAAGCATCTCTCTCCGATCCTTGTCGGCCAGAACGCCCACAAGAAAAAGGAAGGTCTCCCCGGGAAAGAGCTCGGAAAGGGTTTTGGCGAGGGTGTCGGCTCCCTGTGGATTATGCGCGCCATCCACCAGAAAGAATGGCCGCTCCAAGAGCCGTTCAAGCCGCCCGGGCCAGATTGTCGCGGCAAGTCCCTGACGCATCGCGTCCTGAGAAATCTTCCAGCCGCGCCCGCGCAGCCGTTCGACAGCGGCCAGCGCGGCGGCGGCATTTTGAAGCTGGTGCCGCCCCAGCAAAGGCAGCGAAAGCCGCTCGCCCCGATAGGAGAAGTGAAGCCCCTCGATCGACAGCGTGGGCGTTTGCAGCATCACTTCGGGGTCGGCCACCAGAATTGAACAGCCCTGTTGTTGGCAGACCCTTTGCACGACGGATTCTACCGAGGGCAGCTGCGCGGCGAGCACCACATCGCAGCCCGGCTTGATAATTCCCGCCTTTTCCGCGGCAATCTCCTCCACTGTTTCGCCAAGGATTCCGATGTGGTCGAGCGAGATGGCGGTCATTACCGCAACCTCGGGGGCGGGAATTGCATTGGTGGCGTCCCGCAGGCCGCCCATTCCGACCTCGAGCACGACAATATCGCAGCGCTGCCGCGCGAAGTAAAACAGGGCGGTGCAAACAAGCATCTCGAACTCGGTGGGATGATCCTCCATCTGATCGGCAAACAGGCGGGTCTGGGCGGCGGCCTGATCCAGCGCGTCGTCGGAAATCGAACGCCCGTTGATCTGGATTTCCTCGTTGACCCGCTCAAGATACGGTGAGGTGAACAATCCGGTTCGATACCCCGCCGCGAGCAGCATCGAGGAGAGCATCGCCGCCGTTGAGCCCTTTCCGTTTGTCCCGGTAATATGGATTAATTTAAGCTCCTGCTCGGGGTTTCCCATCCGGCAAAGCAGCTCCAGCGTTCGCTCCAGTCCAAGACGGCTGGCCTTCCAGCGGGGATCACGCAGATATTCGAGTGCCGAATGCTCTGATTGCGCAGCGTCCATATGATCCCCCCTCTTTCCTATGGTTGCATTTTCCCACGAAACAGACAGGGTGTCAAGTCCTCGAATTTCCATTTGACGACGTTATCGACGGAATTTTGACGCGCTTTGCAGGGGACTTGCATTTGCAGTTCGTTTCTGCTACAATACAACTTGTTCTTTACATGTGTCATGACAGATAGCGATATCAAAGTAAACAGAAACGGAGAAGATTTATGAAACTGAAGTCTCTTTTTCAGCGTATTTTTATCGACGGCCTCGGCGGTATGGGGCTCGGACTCTTTGCCACCCTCATCATCGGCACCATCATTCAGCAGATCGGCAGCCTGATCGGCGGCTCGGTCGGAGACACCCTCTATCTGCTCGGCAAAATGGCCGCCGCTATGACCGGCGCGGGCATCGGCGTCGGCGTTGCCTACAAATTCAAGGAATCGCCTCTTGTCGTCGTCTCAGCCGCCACCGCCGGTATGGTCGGCGCTTTCGCCGGAAAGATCACCGCCGGCACCGTCTATGTCGACGGGGTCATTCACTTTGCCGGCCCGGGCGAGCCGCTCGGCGCTTTCCTCGCGGCCTATGTCTGCATCGAGCTCGGACATCTGGTATCGGGCAAAACCAACGTCGATATCCTGATCACCCCTCTTGTCTCGATTGTCGGCGGCTCGGTGGTCGGCCTTTTCGCAGGCCCCCCCATCTCGGCCTTTATGACCTGGCTCGGCTCGCTCATCAACTGGGGCACCGAGCAGCAGCCGTTGCTGATGGGGATTATTGTCTCGGTGCTGATGGGGATTGTCCTAACCCTCCCGATCAGCTCGGCGGCGCTGGGCATCGTGCTCAACCTCTCGGGCATCGCGGCGGGCGCGGCCACCGTCGGCTGCTGCGCCAATATGATCGGCTTCGCGGTGGCAAGCTACCGGGAAAACAAGGTCGGCGGTCTGCTGGCGCAGGGGCTCGGCACCAGTATGCTGCAAATCCCTAACATCGTGCGAAAGCCCCTGATCTGGCTTCCCGCCATCGTTGCGAGCGCAGTGCTCGGCCCCATCTCGACCGTCGTGCTTGGGATGACCAGCAACGCAACCGGCTCGGGAATGGGCACGGCAGGGCTGGTCGGGCCGATCATGACCTATCAGACGATGACGGCCACCGTATCCCCCGCGATCGTTCTGTTCGAAATGGCGCTGATGTATTTTATCCTTCCCGGCGCAATCGCCTTTGCCGTTTCCGAATGGATGCGCAAAAAGGGCTGGATACAGTCCGGTGATCTCAAGCTTACGCTGTAGCTCTTGCACATTGGTTCCCCGTTGCTTTTGCGGCGGGGAATTTTCTCTGCGGTTTTTCCGGATTCGTCAAGAAAAGCGCCGCGTTTTGTTGACTTTGCGCAGAAAGCTGCGTATACTAATTCAGTAGAATATCCCGGCAAAACGGGAAATCGCCTCGCTTTTTGCAGGCGATGAGGAGGAAGAAAAGGGAATGCTGAAAGCGGAACATCTGCGCTACACCGTTGACGATCTCGGAACGCAGGAGACGATCATCCACGATGTCAGCTTCACGGTGGAGGACGGGGAAATTCTCGTGGTCACC
>CAZVAV010000248.1:0-3897 GCA_964625135.1 uncultured Oscillospiraceae bacterium
AAGCGAGGGGTTGGTGGCCAGCGCGCGGACGATTTCAAGGCGGCGCTGCGCGCCATAGGGTAGGCTGCCCGCGCGGTGGTCGGCGAGCTCCTCCATATTGAAGATCGAAAGCAGCTCAAGCGCCCGGTCGTGAGCCACCCGCTCGTGCTTCCAGTAGCTCGGCAGGCGAAACAGCGCGCTCGGGGTGCGGTATTTTACCTCGTTATGCAGTCCGATTTTCACATTATCCTCAACCGACAGGGAGGAGAAAAGCCGGATGTTCTGAAAGGTTCTTGCAATGCCCGCCTGGTTGACCTGCACCGTGCTCATACCGGCGGTATCTCGTCCATCGAGCAGAATAGTGCCCCGGGTGGGATGATAGACCTTGGTGAGCAGGTTAAAGACGGTTGTCTTGCCCGCGCCGTTCGGGCCGATCAGCCCCGCGATTTCGGTTCGGCCGATGGTGAGGTTAAACTCGTCGACGGCGGTGAGACCACCGAAATCGATGCCGAGGCGACGTGACTCAAGCACCGGGGTTTTATCGAGATCCCGCTCGGGGATGATGCTGTTGCTTGGCAGCGGTACCATTTTAGCCATGGCTTTCGTCCCCCTTTCCGGCCGCCGCATGGGCGGAGGGCCGCTTTTCCCCGCGCCGGGGCAGCAGCCGGGCGACCGCACCCTTAAAGCTTTCGTTGTTGGTCGCCAGCATGACGAGGATCAGGACGATGGCATAGACCAGCATCCGGTAATCGGCAAAGCGGCGCAGAAGCTCGGGCAGGATGGTGAGCACCGTCGCGGCAATGATCGAGCCGCGGATGTTGCCCATGCCGCCGAGCACGACAAACACCAGCACAAGAATTGAGGTGTTGAAGTCGAATTTTTTGGCGACAACCGTCGAGTAGTTCATCGCAAAGAGGGTGCCGGCCATTCCGGCCAGCACCGCCGAGGTGATGAAGGCGGTGAGCTTATAGCGGGTGATGCTAATTCCAACCGATTCGGCGGCAATGCGGTTGTCGCGAATCGCCATGATCGCCCGTCCCGCGCGGCTGTGGATGAGGTTCTGCACAATCAACAGCGTAAAGAGCACCAGCAGGAAGCCGGCGGTGAAGGTCGAGAGCTTGGCAATTCCAACCGCTCCCATCGGCCCGTTCATGATGACCTTTCCCCCCTCGGCGAGGCCGAGGGCGCCGGAGTTGGTCATGCCGAAGTGCAGCCCGTCCTTGTCCACCCCCACATAGAGGCAGTTGACGACGTTTTTGATGATTTCGCCGAAGGCGAGGGTCACGATGGCGAGATAATCGCCCCGCAGCCGCAGCACCGGCACGCCGACGAGAAACCCGGCGATCCCGGCGAGCAGCCCGCCGACCAGAATAGCAACGAGCAGCCGCGGCCCGGCGGCGGGAATGATCGGCTCAAGGCTGACCGCCGCAACCACGCCCGAGAAAGCGCCGACCCCCATGAATCCGGCGTGGCCAAGCGAAAGCTCGCCGAGAACACCGACGGTGAGATTCAGCGAGACGGCCATGCAGATGTAGGCGCAAATCGGTACCAGCTGGCCGCCGAGGGCATTGGTGACATGCCCGCCCGTGCGCATCGCCGAAACGATGACAAAGGCGAGGATCACCAGTCCGTAATTGAGAAAGCCGTTGAGCGAAGCTCTGCTGATCTGTTTGATCTTCACGTTGTTCACCTACACTTTCTCATTGACGGTCTTGCCGAGCAGACCGGTGGGCTTGACCAGCAGCACGATGATCAGCACCGAAAAGACGATGGCGTCGGCAAGCTGGGTCGATATGTACGCCTTGCCGAAAATCTCAAGGATGCCAAGCAGGATTCCACCGACCATCGCGCCGGGAATCGAGCCGATTCCGCCAAAGACGGCGGCGGTGAACGCCTTGATGCCGGGCATTGAGCCGGTGGTCGGCATCAGGATCGGATAAGCCGAGCAAAGCAGCACCCCCGCAATGGCGGCCAACGCCGAGCCGATCGCAAAGGTAAGCGAGATGGTACCGTTGACGCTGATGCCCATCAGCTGAGCCGCGCCCTTGTCCTCGCTGACCGCCCGCATCGCCTTGCCCATCCGGGTTCCGCTGGTAAAGGCGGTCAACGCGATCATAATCACGATACAGGCGACGACGGTGACCATCGCCTCAACGGTGATGATGAGCGCACCGTCAAAGAGCTTGAGAGGCGGGATTTTGATCAGGCTCGGGAAGCTTTTCGGGGCCGAGCCCCAGATCAGCAGCGCCGCGTTCTGCAAAAAATAGCTGACGCCGATGGCGGTAATCAGCACGGCCAGCGAGGGGGCGGAGCGCAGCGGCTTGTAGGCCAGCCTTTCGATGGTGATGCCCAGAACCGTACACACAACCACCGCGAGCAAAACCGCCACGACCGAGGGCAGGCCGAGGTAGGAGGTCGCGCAGAACGAGATATAGGCTCCCACCATGATGACATCCCCGTGGGCAAAATTGAGCATCTTGGCGATTCCGTATACCATGGTATAGCCAAGCGCGATGATTGCGTAGACGCTTCCCAGGCTGATGCCGTTGATCAGATAGGAGAGGAAGGTCATTGCACACACCTCATTTCCGGCACCCGGTGGAAGTCCCGCCGACCGCCTGTCGTTTTTAACAAGGAAGCTTAAGAGAATGGGCCGCCGAAAAGGGCTTTTACGGCGGCCCGTACAAAGTGCTTACATGCCGACGTAGACGCCGTTTTGGATCACCATGCCCTTCGGAGCCTTCGCAACCTCTCCGGTCGCCGCCCAGGTCATGCCGTCTCCGGTCAGACCGTCGAAGCTGAAATCGGAGGCGGTAAAGGTGGCGATCATCTTCTCGCAGATTTCGGCGGCGGACATGTCGGCGGTCACACCGGCCTTCTGGCAGGCCGCGTAGATCGCGTAGACGCAGTCATAGGAATCAGCCGCAAACTGGTTGGGGGTCTCGCCAAACTTCTCGTTGTAGGTCTTAACGAAGCCGGCGGTTCGCTCGTCGGCCGCATCGGCGGCAAACGGGGTCAGCAGCATCACGCCCTCCGCAAGGGTCTTGTCAAAATTCTCAAGGGTCAGAATGCCGTCCATGCCGTCAACGCCGAAGACCTTCGGCTCGTAGCCGACGCCCTTGGCCTGGGTGAGGATCAGCGAAGCGGGGGTGTAGTAGATCGGCAGGAAGAGCAGCTCGGCTCCGGCGTTCTTCGCGTCGGTGATCTGAACCGAGAAATCGGTGGCGGTGTCATCGGTGAAGGTGGTCGTGCTGACAATCTCGAGGTTCTGAGCGGCAGCCTCGGTGGCAAACTTCTCGTAGATGCCGGTCGAGTAGGCGTCGGCATTGTTATAGATCACCGCGATTTTAGTGCCGAGCTTCTGCCCTGCAATGTACTGTGCCGAAGCAATGCCCTGGTTGGGGTCGGTGAAGCACATCTGGAAGATGTTGTCCTTCCCCTCGATTACGGCGGTCGACGAGGCGGAGGGGGTCAGAGCGAAAACGCGGTCGGCATAGGCCTCAGCGCCGACCGCGACACAGGGGCTGGTGGTGACGGTGCCGCAGAGGATCTGCATGCCCCAGTCCTTCAGGGCGTTATAGGCATTGACCGACTTCTCGGCATCATGCTCGTCGTCCTGCGGATTAAAGGCGAGCTGCATGCCGCCCAGCGCGTTGATCTCATCAATTGCAATCTGTGCGCCATTCTTCGCCGCGTTGCCGTAGATGGCGGCTCCGCCGGTCAGCGGGCCGATAAAGCCGATCTTAATGCCGTCTGCCGAAGCCGGAGCGACCGGGGCGGACGCAGCGGGAGCGCTGGAAGCAGGGGAGCCGGAGGCCGGGGCAGTGCTGGAAGAGGCGCCGCCGCAGGCAGCGAGCCCCGCAACCATCGAAAGGGCAAGAAAAGCGGATAAAATCTTCATTTTCATAAATCATTCTC
>CAZVAV010000249.1:0-3866 GCA_964625135.1 uncultured Oscillospiraceae bacterium
TCTGCTCCATGATGAGCTCTTGAGCCTTTTTCTTGGCTTCGGTCTTGTTCACTCCATATCGCCTCCGTTCAAATACGGGAGCTCATTCTTGATGAAGTCTGCGGCGAGGGCGTTGCTCTCTTCTTCGAGGTCTGCACACCATCCATGCAGGTACTCATTGCGGACGGCCTTATTCTTCCAGTTCTCCTCGTGGAGGCCAACGGTGGCAATGACAATATAGCCATCGTCGTCGATGTCAAACAACGGCTTCCCGTGTTTCTGCATCCACTCAGCGTTGTCGGACACTTCTTCCGCACCAGCTTTGTAAATCCTTTCAACCAAGCTCCGGCCGAAGTCGTAGCGGAACAAATTGCCATTAAACTTGTAGGGCTTGCTTTTCATTTCCTCATCGCCTTTCTTTCCGTTGAAGTTCTGCAAGATTGTCTTCCCGTCTCTCGTTTCGCATCCGCAGAGGGTATCAATTACGGTCAGGTTATACAGCTTGCAATAGCCGATGCCGTCACCATTGAAGCTGTCGTCCTTTGCGGTGCTGACAAAGTGCGGGCAATGGTGTACGCATCGGACTTTGCTATTTCTCCTCATGCTTATGCCTCCACCCGATGTCCGTCCTCAAAGATGCTGGCAATCCAGAAGCCCTTGTACACCCAGCTCGCTGCCATGTAATCAACGATGAGTTCCTTCCCGTTCGAGAGGAGGACGACTGCACCGTTTACTACCATGTCCATGTGGCTCCGCCCAGTGCTCATCTTCTGGGCCTTTGTGATTGCCTGAGCTACCATTTCGTCTGTCATTTTCGTTTCCTCCTGTTCGGTGGTCTGGCTTTCCGGGGCTATTGCCCCGGCTGCCAGAGCCTTACCGTTTCGTATGTTCTTGTGCTTTCTGTGACTTTATCGTAACACACCTAAAGCTGGAGTCAATAGATTTTTTGAGATTTCCGTAATTTTTTTCAATAATCCTACGAAACGGTAATTTCGGGATGCAATGCCTCGTAGAGGCCATTTGCCGCCTTTTTACGGGGTGTTCCGCGCAGGTGGGTAATTTGATGGTGGTCGTGTTATGGAGCTTTCCCGTGGCTGTAAATTGATGTGGCGTGGTATTTGCCTCTTTGGTGTGAATGTGCCCGCAAAACAGAAAAAGCCCTCCCCGCAGGTCAAAGCTGCGAGGAGGGCATCTTTCGTCGGCAAAAAGGCCATAGGAGGCATTTGCCGCCTTTTGCCGGGGGTTTACGCTCGGGGGTATAAGTATATCTGAAGGCCGCGAAAACGCCGTGGGAACATTTTGTATATACCGGCTTTCGAGATTTGTGCAGAATGTATATTGATTTTTACTGCGGATTTGTTCCGGCTTCAGAACGCAAAAAAGCCCCTCCCCGGACGTGCCGGAGAGGGGCTTGGTGCAAATCAGAGCTTGGTGCAGTAGTCGAGGGAAATCCAGCCAGCGCCGGACTTGAGCTTGCCCCATTTGGAGGCACCGGGGCCAGCGGACTCGGCGACAACGGTGTAGACGCCGGGTGCGATGGATTGCTGAACGATGGACGTATCCGTGCCGGGGCCCTTGCGAATACGCAGCCCGGTCGCGCTGATACGAACGCGGTAGGATACGGCGGTGGCCTCATCTGTGGCTCCGCCCGTGGTGGCGGTGGTAGTCACGCCGAGCTTTTTGTTGACAGCCTCCGCGATGGCTCCATGCCGGTCGTAGAGGTACGGGCCGGGACAGGACTTATTGGCGTAGTCGCGGTGGACGGTCATGTTGCAGCCGTTCAGATGGTTCACACGGTCGTTCTTTTCGGTTGACCACACCAGCTTCTTGATGCCGTTACGCTTGCAGATGTCAGCCAGCAGCTCAATGAGCGCAGCATACGCCTTATCGGTCACTTCTGTCCCTGCAATGTTGCTGCATACCTCAATGGTGATGGCACGGTGGTCATTTACACCAGAAGAGGTGCACCAAGAGCGGTCTTTCTCTTCGACACCAAGGGCTATGCTGCCGTCACCTCCAACAGCATAGTTGCATGACGCGCCTCGGGCGGTGGTCGAAAAGTAATTCACGATTTGGCTTGCCGTATTGTTCTTGTTCCCCGCTGTACAGTGAACGGTGACGGTGTCGATGGCGTGGGTTCGGGGGCTCGTCTTGTTCGGCGAGATTTTCGTGTATGTGGCAAGAGAGCTGTTGCTCATTTTACCGCACCCTCTTCCACCAGAGTTTTTACAGCGCTGTTCTTCTCCAGCATCGCCCTCATATCGTCGAGGGCGTCATCTACAAGCCCAGAGAAGGTTTCAAAGGACACCATCTTCACCAGCCACGGGAACTTCGTTGCGAACAAATTATACACATAACGCAGTTTCAGTTGGCCGGTTCCGCCGCCAAGGGCGGCCTCCGCCTCGGTGACGGCATACAGCAGCCACTCACGCACTTTCTGGAGCTGCTCAGACGTGGGCAGCTTAACAAAGCGGTACGTAGCGGCGCCGATTACGCCAGCGATGGCGGCGATGGCGATGATGATATACCAGTAGTCGGTGATGAACTCCATAATTTCCTCCTTCTACCCCATAGGGGCATCGTCGGGTTTCGGTTCTTCGTTCGGCGTCCCGGCATCTCCGGGCGCCTTACCGCTCCAGATTTTACAGGCGTTCTCCGCGCCAGCCTTGATGAAATAGCCAAACACGCAGGTTCTCAGAATGTCGCTGGACTGCTCCAGCATCGTCCCGAGATAGCTGAAATCAGCAAACCTCCACATGGAAACGGCAGCGTACACCTGCTCCGCGACATAAATCAGGACGCAGATGAGAACAACCTTCTTGCTAAACTCCCACACCCATAGGAGCGAGGAGCTTTGCATCCGGCTTTCTCGTTTCAGCTCCGCTTTCTGCCGCTTCACTTCGAGTTTCTGAAAGGTTCGGGCAATCCGCGACAGACCGCCCGGTTCGTGCTTTCCGCGCTTTTTCACATTGGCTATGACCTCCTATCCAACTCAAAGTCTGCAACGATTTCTTGGTCAATGGACTTGGACTGCTCCTCAGCCTTATTGAACGCAGCCATAGCTTCTTCGAGCTCTCCGTTGGCGGGGGGCTTCTTGATCGCTCGATACATCCAAAAAAAGAGGCGCCCTTCGGCGCGGCGCAGTTGAGCGTTCGCAACGCTCCGCCTACGTTGGTACTCTTCTACCTGCCTCTTCTCCTTGTCGGCAGCCTCCAGCTTGTGGTCGATATATCGCTTCACATAGCCGAGGATGATGACGGAGATGAAGCCGGAAACGACTGCGCTCAAGGCCACCGTAGCGATGTCCTTAATCGTCAGTCACCCTCGCTGGTTGGTATGCCGTTCGCAGGAGCTTATCGAGTCCGCCCCCTAAGACTCGGTCATAGAACCAGAACATAATTCTTTTCACGACGTTTTCCTCCTAAAGTTGTGGGCCGCCCCCTGTTTGGGGGCGGCCCGGTGTTCGGGGCTGCTTACAGCTCCACTTCCAGATCGGCGAGGATGGCCTCGACCTGCGCTTTGATGAGCGCGGGAACCTGCTCAAGGGTCTTGCGGCCCTTGACAATCAGGGTAGCGTACACGACTGCCATTTCCGTCACCTCCTTCCGCAGCAAAATAGACAGCAGCCACTCGCGGAGCCTACACATTGGCGTCCTCCGCGAGGATTGCCTCGACAGCGGCCCGAAGCTGAGCCGGTACGTCTTCGATGGTCTTGATGCCTCTCCTGATGAGGTCAGCGTAAACCTTAGCCATTACGCTTCACCTCCTACCAGCAGCTCATAAACATCGCAGAGGGCTACCTGCGTATCGGCGAGCTGGCCGTCGAGCGTCTCTACCTGAGTTTTGAGCTGCTCATTCTCCGCCTGAAGCTCTTTCATGGTCTTCTG
>CAZVAV010000250.1:0-3858 GCA_964625135.1 uncultured Oscillospiraceae bacterium
AAGTAATACCACTTTGATTTTGCGCGCCCCCGCCTCCCGGAAAAATTTCCCGGGGAGCGGGGGCGCGCGGCATCTGAGCCGGTGATTTTTCTTGCTACAATAAGCCAAAAATGCTATACTAGATAGGTTATCAATGCTGCCTTCGAGGGCGAAAGATGGAGGACTGACCTTGGCGAACCTGACAGATGAAATTAAAAAGCGGAGAACCTTTGCGATTATCTCCCACCCCGACGCGGGAAAGACCACCCTGACCGAAAAATTTCTGCTCTACGGCGGCGCGATCGCGCTGGCGGGCTCGGTTAAGGGCAAAAAGACGGCGCGGCACGCGGTTTCCGACTGGATGGAGATCGAAAAGCAGCGTGGCATCTCGGTCACCTCGTCGGTGCTTCAGTTTAACTACGGCGGCTGCTGCATCAACATCCTCGACACCCCGGGGCATCAGGATTTTTCGGAGGACACCTACCGCACCCTGATGGCGGCCGATTCGGCGGTCATGGTCATCGACGCGTCGAAGGGCGTGGAAAATCAGACCAGAAAGCTTTTCAAGGTCTGTGTCATGCGCAATATCCCGATCTTTACCTTTATCAACAAGATGGATCGCGACGCTCGCGACCCCTATGAGCTGCTCGAGGAAATCGAGGGGGAGCTTGGCATCGCCACCTACCCGATGACCTGGCCGGTCGGCTCGGGCAAGGAATTTAAAGGCGTTTACGACCGAACCGCACGACAGATGATCTCGTTTACCGCCAACAACGGCCAGCGCGAGGTGGAGGCAACCGCCCTGACCCTCGACGATCCCGGCCTTGACGGGATGATCGGCGCGGATTTCGCCGAGACGCTGCGCACCGACGTCGAGCTGCTCGACGGGGCGAGCGCGGACTTTGACCTTGACGCGGTGCAGTCGGGCAAGCTTTCCCCGGTCTTTTTCGGCTCCGCGCTGACCAATTTCGGGGTTGAGCCGTTCTTGAAGGACTTTCTCCGCCTGACCCCGCCGCCGCTGCCCCGCGTCTGTGATCTCGGCGAGGTCGATCCCTTTGACCCCGACTTTTCGGCCTTTGTCTTTAAGATTCAGGCGAATATGAACAAGGCGCACCGCGACCGAATCGCCTTTATGCGAATCTGCTCGGGCAAATTCGAGAAGAGTATGGAGGTGCTGCATGTGCAGGGGGACAAAAAGCTGCGCCTCTCCCAGCCGCAGCAGATGATGGCGCAGGAGCGCGAGATCATCGAGGAAGCGTACGCCGGGGATATCATCGGCGTTTTCGATCCCGGCATCTTCTCGATCGGCGACACCGTCTGCTCCCCCTCCCACAAGCTTCAGTTCGCTGGGATTCCCACCTTCGCCCCCGAGCACTTTGCCCGAATCCGGCAGCTCGACACCCTCAAGCGCAAGCAGTTTGTCAAGGGCACCAGCCAGATCGCGCAGGAGGGCGCCATCCAAATCTTCCGTGAGCCGGGCAAGGGGATGGAGGAGGTCATCGTCGGCGTGGTCGGCACCCTCCAGTTTGAAGTACTGGAGTACCGCCTGAAAAACGAGTACGGCATCGACATCCGGCTTGAAATCCTCTCCTATGAGCACCTGCGCTGGATTGTGGAGACCCCGGTCGAGCCAAAGCGGCTCAAGGTCACCTCGGACACCAAGGTGGTGCAGGACTTTCGCGACAATTACCTGCTGCTCTTTACCGACGGCTGGAACATCAACTGGGCGCTCGATAAAAACGAGGGGCTCCGGCTGGCCGAGTTTTCCCGCTAAGCGCCCGCCGCAGGGCCGTCCAAACGTTTGGACGGTAAGCACAGGCTTTCCCGCTCATCGCCCGCCCCGAGGCGAAATTTTGCAACCTATAAGGAGGATCTATTGATGAAGCTGCTTGCGGTTGATTCCAACTCGATTCTGAACCGGGCTTACTATGGGGTGAAGCCGCTCACCACCCGGGAGGGACAATTCACCAACGGCATCTACGGCTTTTTGAATATCCTTCTCAAGCTGATCGAGGAAAACGCCCCCGACGCGGTCGCGTTCGCGTTCGATCTGCGCGCACCCACCTTCCGGCATAAGCTGTTTGACGGCTACAAGGCCGGACGAAAGGGAATGCCCGAGGAGCTTGCGATGCAGGTCGAGCCGCTCAAGGAGCTGCTGACGCTGATGGGCTATCCGATCCTGTCGGTAGAAGGCTACGAGGCGGACGACATCCTTGGCACACTCGGGGCGCGCTGCCGTGCCGAGGGCGCGGAATGCATCATCGCCACCGGAGACCGCGATAGCTTTCAGCTGGTCGGCGACGGGGTCACCGTGCGGCTCGCCTTTACCCGGGGCGGGCAGTCGGGAGCCGAGACGATCGACGAGGCGGCAATTCGGGAAAGGTACGGGGTTTCCCCGCGCCAGATGATCGAGGTCAAGGCGCTGATGGGCGACACCTCGGACAACATCCCCGGCGTTGCGGGAATCGGAGAAAAGACCGCCCTTTCGCTGATCGGGCAGTTTGGCTCGCTCGACGGAGTCTATGCGCACCTCGACGACCCGGCGATCAAAAAGGGCGTTCGGGAAAAGCTCACCCGCGACCGGGAAATGGCCTACCAGAGCCGTCAGCTCGCCGAGATCAACTGCGCGGTTTTGCTAACCGAGACGTTGGAGCAGCTTCGCCCGAAGCCCCGGCAGGACGCCGCTCTCTACGCCCTGCTCGACCGGCTTGAGCTGCGCACTCTGATCAACCGCCTCGGGCTGACCGGCGAAGCGAAACTCAGTGAGCAGTCGTCAGCCCCAACGACACCGCCCGCACCCGCCCGCGCGGTCGAGGTAAACGACTTAGCCGCCGCCAAGGCGCTGCTCGAGAATACCGCTCCGGCTTCGGCGCTGCTGGAATATGAGAGCAATCAGCCGGTTCGCGCCGCCCTGATGGAAGAAGCCGCCCTGCTCTTTGACGCCTCCTCCCCCGATTGGGCGGAGTTTTTGTCGGCGCTCGAAAATTCGACCGCGCCCCTTTCGCTGCCCGAAAGCAAGGAATGGTATCGCAGCCGTTTTCTTGTCCACCCCGAGAGTCAGCCGCCGCTGGTGGCCTTTGACCCGGTGCTGGCGGGCTACCTCCTCTCTCCGCTCTCGAGCGGCTATTCACTGGAAGCGCTCTACGCGGGAAGAAGCCTCGACATCCCCTCTCTTTCCCTTCCCGAGGGAACCGACGAGAAGCTGAGCGCCCTCGCACAGCGTGCCGCCGTCCTCCCCGCCCTTTCTGCGGCGCTTTGCGGCGAGGTCGAGGAAAAAGAGATGACCACGCTTTTACAGGAAATTGAAATGCCGCTTGCGCGGGTGCTCGCCTCGATGGAGACGCTCGGCTTTTCGCTCGACGAGGCGGGGCTTCGCACCTACGGTGGGGAGCTTGACACCGATCTCGCCGAGCTGACCGCGCGGATTTACTTTCTCGCGGGCGGCGAATTTAACATCAACTCGCCCAAGCAGCTTGGGGAAATTCTGTTTGACCGGCTCGGGCTGCCTGCCAAAAAGAAAACCAAGAGCGGCTTTTCGACCGACGCCGACACCCTCGACAGTCTGCGGGCGCAGCACCCGATCATCGAGGATATCCTCGCCTATCGAAAGCTCGCCAAGCTCAAGTCCACCTATGTCGACGGCTTGCTCGCGCAGGTCGATCCGGATCACCGGGTGCGCTCGATCTTTCGGCAGACCGAAACCCGCACCGGGCGGATCAGCTCGACCGAGCCGAATTTGCAGAATATTCCAGTTCGCACCGAGCGCGGCAGTCGGCTGCGCCGCTTCTTCACCGCCCCCGAGGGCTGTATTCTGGTCGACGCCGACTATTCCCAGATCGAGCTGCGGGTACTCGCCCACATCGCGGATGACCCGGCGAT
>CAZVAV010000251.1:0-3852 GCA_964625135.1 uncultured Oscillospiraceae bacterium
GTTGACGGTGTTGGATTTGTTGTACGCGACGTCGATCAGCGAGTTGACGCCGGTGTGGAAGAAGGTCGAATCGCCCATGACCGAAACGACCCGGGTCTTTGCCCCACGGCGCTCAAGCATCTTCTGCGCGCCGTGGCCGGAGGAAAACGCGCCGCCCATGCAGATGTTCCAGTCCATCGCGTGGTAGGGAGCCGCGAAGGCGAGGGTATAGCAGCCGATATCACCGGCCACCAGCACGTCCTTGCGCTTGCCCAATTCAAAGAAGAGCCCCCGGTGGGGACATCCGGCGCAGAGCATCGGCGGACGGGCGAGCACCTCGGAATGGTCATAAGTAATGGTAGGCCGGCTCGCTCCGTGCAGGCAGCGGCGCAGCACGTCGGGCATCAGCTCACCGCAGAAGGGAAAGGTATCGCGCCCGTGCGGGGCAAAACCGAGACGGCGCACCTCCTCCTCTAAATAGGGGTCGTTCTCCTCAATGACATAGACCGTCTCCACCGAGCGGCAGAAGTCGGTGATCAGGCCGTCCGGGAGCGGATAGGTCATGCCGAGCTTGAGATAGGAGGCCTCGTCGCCAAAGACCTCCTTGGCATAGTAGTAGCAGATACCGGAGGCGATGACGCCGATCGTGCCTGTCCCCTTCTCAACCCGGTTGAAGGGCGAGCTCTCCGAAGCCTCGGCGGCGGCGGCCACCCGGTTTTGCAGCGTGAGGCGCATTCCGCGGGCAAGCGCCGGAACGGTCAGCGTTTTTGCCACGTTCTTCTGGTAGGGGCGCACCTCGATTTCGCTGCGCTCCCCCACCTCCACGATGCTCTTGGAATGGCAGACACGGGTGGTCAGCCGCAGCAGCACCGGCAGATCAAGCTGCTCGGAAAGCGCGAAGGCGAGCTTCATCATCGTAAGGCACTCCTGGCTGTCGGAGGGCTCGAGCATGGGCAGGCGCGCCGCCTTGGCATAGTTGCGGTTGTCCTGCTCGTTCTGGGAGGAGTGCTGCCCCGGCTCATCGGCGCTGATGACCACCATGCCGCCGTTGACCCCCATGTAAACGCTGGTAAACATCGGGTCAGCCGCGACGTTGACGCCGACATGCTTCATCGAGGCAAGTGCCCGGCCTCCGGCCAGAGCAGCGCCGTAGGCCGCTTCATAGGCGACCTTCTCGTTCGGGGACCACTCGCTGGTGATCTCCGGGTATGTAGAAATGTTTTCCATGATCTCGGTACTCGGCGTACCGGGATAGGCGGCCGCAAAGTGGACGCTTGCTTCCCAGGCGCCGCGCGCGAGCGCCTCGTTTCCTGTCATCAGCTGCTTCATGACCATTCTCCTCTTTTTGTTCGCGCCTTGGGACGATATTGCGCCCAAAAACGACGTATAAAATCATTATAGCACAGCGAGCCTTGAAGTCAATGCTTTACTGGTTAAAAGCAATAAAGTTCAAAAGCAAGCGGACGTTTTACCCATCGGAGCCTTTGCGCCAAAGCCCGGTTTGTTCAAACTTTGTTTCAAAAAGATGTAACAGGCGATACTTGAACATTGTGATGGTTCATGCTACAATATCAAACAGCATTTCGCGCCTGAGCGCTGTTAAGGAGATTCATTTTGCACAGTTTGAATATTGTTTTGATTGAGCCGCAGATTCCGCAGAACACCGGCAATGTGGCGCGCACCTGCGCCGCCACCGGCGCACGGCTGCATCTGGTGGGACCGATGGGCTTTTCGATTGACGACAAAAAGCTCAAGCGAGCCGGGCTCGACTACTGGCACCTGCTGGATATCACCACCTACCCCGATTCAAAGGCTTTTTTCGCGGCCAATCACGGGCCGTTCTTTTACTTTACCACCAAGGCACGGGCAGCTCACAGCGATGCTTCCTACCCCGACGGAGCCTATCTCGTCTTTGGCCGGGAGGACGCCGGACTGCCCGAGGCGCTGCTTTACGAAAATTCCCGGGACTGCGTGCGAATCCCGATGCTGGCCGAGGCGCGCAGCCTAAATCTGTCGAACACCGTCGCGGTCGCGGTATTCGAGACGCTGCGCCAATGGGGCTACCCCGGACTTTCCGGGGAGGGACGGCTCCGAAATTACCGTTGGGAGGACAACGATGGGTAAAACGCTGATTTTATGCGATTCGGTCTGCGACCTTACGTTTGAGCAGGAAAAAAAATACGGCATCCGGGTGGTCAACTGCGGCGTCGAAATGGGCGGCTTGCCTTATATCGACCGGGTCGAAATCAATCCCGAGCGAATCTACGCCGAGGTGGAGCGCACCGGAGAGCTGCCGCACACCTCGCAGGTGACGGTCATCCAGTTTCTTGAGGAGTACCTGCGCGCCGCCAAGGAGGGCTATACCGATATCATCTGCGCGACGATGAACGCCAGAGGCTCCGGCACCCATTCGGCCGCGATGCACGCCGCAGAGCTGCTGCCGGGGGAATACCCCGCCCTCGAAGGAAAGCTTCGGGTGCATGTGGTTGATTCGACCACCTATTCCTATGTGATCGCCCTGCCAGCACTTCTGGCGGCCGAGCGTCTCAAAAAGGGAGAGGCTCCGGCCGATGTCGCCGCATGGATGCAGGACTGGTACACCAGCTCTGTCACTTTGGTGGGACTTTACAACCTGCAATACGCCAAAAAATCGGGGCGGCTCAACGCCTGCGCCGCACTGGTGGGAGACGCGCTGGGCATCAAGCCGATTCTTTCCATCGCCGGAGCCAACAAAACGGTGGGCAAGGTGCGCGGAGATCGCAACCTCATCCCCAAGCTGGCACAGCTTTACGCCGAGATGGCTCGTGACGTCAAGGGTGATTATATCGTCGCCTACGGGAACAACCCCGAGCAGGCCAAGGAGCTGGTCGCAGCCATTAAAAAGCTAGGCGGAAAAGCGCCCGTTCTTCTCGGGCCGATCGGCCCCTGCGTTGCCGTCAATGCAGGACCAAGGATGCTGGGGATTGGCTTTCTGCGCAAGGCTGATTCAAACGAATAAGCGGGCAGCCAATCGCTCATCATCCCAAACAATTGCAGCAAGCAGGAATCCCCAAGTACCGCAAAAGGTACCTGGGGATTTTTTTGGTTCTGTCAAAGGTATTCAGAAAAACGGAAAATCTCCGGATCGATGTGTGACCACCCTATTCCTCACAAGAACAAGCTGAGCTCTCCGATTTTGGCATCCACATTGTTGCTATGGTTCATCATGCAATGCATTTTTCTCCCTTTCTCAAATTTAGCAGGGCTATTCGGCATCCTTGGACAGGATTCGTTTTTTGTCGCTGATTCTCAAAATCATGCTGTCCGCATCGACCTGCAAATCCACTTTTCCATTTTTAAATTCAGGAATATCGGCCACGGTCAGAATGCTTCCGACCGGCAGGCTCTCCAGATCAACCGTAACGGTATCGATCATATCATCGGGGAAAGCCGAATAGGGAATTTCCATGACCAGCTTTTCCAGCACGCCCGCTACTTTGTCTGTGTTTTGCAAAATAATATGTGCCACGCTGTTGACCTTTTGATCCGCCTTCAAGGCCTGAAAGCTGATATGCGTCATTTCATTGGTCAAAGAGTTCCATGATTTATCCTTGATTTGTGCCAGGATCACTTGATCATCCAGCTTAATTTGAAGCTTACTGCCTTCCCGATTCAGACGCGACAGCTTGCTTGCGACCTTCTGATCAAGCTGAACAGAAAGTGAGCTTTTCAATGCTCCGCCGCAAATCACACAGGGTACAATGCCGGCCCGTCTCAATTGCTTCGCCTTTGCCGTCGGATTGCGTTTTTCCACTGTAATAACGTCCATCGTTTCTTCCTCCTGTTAAATCATCTGTTTTTATATTCCATGAAGCAGGGATGCTGCTCCATTTC
>CAZVAV010000252.1:0-3851 GCA_964625135.1 uncultured Oscillospiraceae bacterium
CCTCGGGATAAAAGCAGGTTGCGTCGAGCAAAACGAGAAACCGCCCGTCCCGGGTGGGCTCACAGGCGAGAACCTGCGCCGAAAATTCGGCGCGGGTGGGGGTTTGCCGAAACAGCAGCTGAGTGGACATGACCGATCACTTCTCCTTTGGAAATTGAAATCAAGCAAATTTTGGCTCCGCTTTTGCAGCTTCATCCTAGCGGCATTGGACAGGTTATGCTATACTAAGCGAAACAATCAAAGCTTCAACGGGAGGAATTGCCGTGACGGATGAAATCAAGCCGGGTCGCTACCGCCACTTTAAAGGAAAGGAATACGAGGTGCTGTTCCTCGCGCGCCACAGCGAAACGCTTGAGCCGATGGTCGTCTACCGCGCGCTCTACGGCGACGGCGGGCTCTGGGTGCGCCCCGCCTCGATGTGGAACGAGACGATCGAGCGAGACGGCATTTGCGTTCGGCGGTTTACCCCTGTCGGGTAAGGAGGAAGCAGAATGAACGATTCGATCCAGAGCCTTCAGCAGAGGATCAACCAGAGCCGCCGCATCGTCTTTTTTGGCGGGGCGGGCGTGAGCACCGAATCCGGCATCCCGGATTTTAGAAGCGTCGACGGGCTTTATCATCAGAAGTACGAGCATCCGCCCGAGACAATGCTCAGCCACAGCTTCTTTGTGCGGCATCCCGAGGAATTTTATCGCTTTTACCGCGAAAAGATGGTCTGGCCCAATGCCGCCCCCAATCCCGCCCATCAAAGGCTTGCCGAGCTGGAGCAGGCGGGACGGCTTTTGGCGGTCATCACGCAGAATATCGACGGCCTGCACCAGATGGCGGGCAGTCGAAGGGTTTATGAGCTGCACGGCTCCACGCTGCGCAACCACTGCGTCCGGTGCGGCAAATTTTACGAAAAGGAAGCGCTGCTCTCCCTTCCCGGAGAAGTGCCGCGCTGCGATTGCGGCGGCATCGTGAAGCCCGATGTGGTTCTCTATGAGGAGCCGCTCGACGGGGACACCGTCGACGGTGCGATCGAGGCGCTTCGCGCCGCCGATCTGGTCATCGTCGGGGGAACCAGTCTGGTTGTTTATCCGGCGGCGGGACTGCTCGATTACACCCGCGCCCCGGTTGTTCTGATCAACCGCTCCTCCACCGGCTATGACGCACGGGCGGCGCTGGTGATTGCCGAACCGATTGGGCAGGTGTTCTCTCAGATCACCATTCCCCGGTGAGAAAGGGCAGCAGAACCCGATACCGCTCGACGAGGGCTTTTAGCGGCATCGCGCAGTTGGCCGGGCTGGGGGACGGCAGAATATGAGCCGAAAGGCCGATCGAGGGCTCGCAGAGCCTGTGATAGAGCCGTCCGGCTGTCTGCCCGGTGCAAAACACCGCTTTGATCGGCGCTTTTTCGAGCAGCGCAGCAAGGTCGTTCGGCCTTGGGTCGCGGATGCTCGCGTCCCCCGCCCCTTCGATGGTGCAGCTGGCGAGCACATCCCAAAGCGCGATGCCGTGCCGCAGCGCCAGTGCACGCCGCCCCTCGGCGTCGGGAGCGAGCGGCTCTCCCAGCAGGGCGGCCACGGTGGGCCAGAACCGGTTGCGGGGATGGGCATAGTAAAACGCCCCGGCTCTTGAGGCGGGGGAGGGCATGGTGCCTAGAATCAGCACCCGCGAACAGCCGTCAAAAACTGGCTCTAGCGGGTGCTCGATCGTTTCACGCTTCATCTGACAGCAAGCCTCCCTCAGGGTGCAGACGCTAGGAAAGGGTTCGCACCACCGCGATGACCCGACCAAGCACCTTGCAGGAATCGACGATGATCGGTTCCATGTCGCGATTCTCGGGCTGAAGGCGGTAATGGTCGTTTTCCTTGTAAAAGCGCTTGACCGTCGCCTCGTCCTCGACCAGCGCGACCGCGATGGCGCCGTTTTCGACCGAGGGGGTTTGCCGCACCACCACAAGATCTCCATCCAATATAGCGGCCTCGATCATCGATTCTCCCCGCACCCGAAGTGCAAAAAGATTGGAGGGATCTTCCCCCGCCGCTGCAAAGGGCAGATAATCGGTGACCTCCTCAAACGCCAGAATCGGCTGTCCGGCGGTGACGGTGCCAAGCACCGGCACCTGCGCCACCCGGTCGGACTGTACCAGACGGATCATCCGGTTTGTGTTGTCCCCCATGCTGATATAGCCCTTGGCTTCAAGGCTTTTCAGGTAGCGATGGGCGGAGGAGGTGGACTTGATCTGCAAATCGCGGCAGATCTCCCGGACGGTGGGCGGAACCTGATCGGCCAGACGCTCCTTAATATAGGCGAGCAGCGACCGCTCCTTTTCACTGAGCTGTTCCATAGACAGGCGGCCTCCTTCGTATTTGAATTGGGTTATTTTAATTGGGTATAGTATAGCACATCTGTTCTTAAATTGCAAACGTATGTTTGCGCCGAGGCGCCAGTCCGCCCGTTTTTATTTGATGCGCCCGGCAGAAAAATCTCATAAAAGGCTTCGCCCCAAAAGGAGATTTGGGGGCGTATTTTGTAAAATCAAGGCGGTTTGCCCGCCTGATGTCGTTTATGACGGAAATTTTGGCATTTTCCTCGAAAACGCTGATGAATTTTATCACCTATTTTGCATTTTCCCACTTGTCAATCGGTTGAAAAACCGCTATCATTGTTGTCGTACCATTGCGGACGCACAGTTGAGTAAGCGCCGTTATCCAAAAGGAGGAACCACAGTGATTTTTGAAAAGGTAAAGGGCATCCTCGCGGAACAGCTTGATATCGATGAGGATACAATTACCGCCGATTCGTCGATCGTCGAAGACCTCGGAGCCGATTCGCTGGACATTGTTGATCTGGTTATGAGCTTGGAGGATGAGTTTGACACCGAAATTCCGGATGAGGCAATCGAGAACATCAAAACGGTAGGGGACATCGTCCACTATATCGAAGAGCACGCAAACTGAGTTTCTGTTCGGAAGCATAGCGTGGAGCTTCGGCAAAACAATGCGGCGCGCCCATCGGTCGTCTTTTGACCGGGGCGCGCCGTTTTTTGTGGCCGAAGCTGCCGCCTATTGCTTTAACCCTGTTCCCGAAAGCTCGGCCGAGATCAGAGCGGGCACCTCGTCTGGCGAGATTTGCAGGACAAAGGCAATTTCGTTGTGCAGCATCCGCTGCGCCTCGCGAAACGCGCGTTCGTCCGCGCTGTGCAGCTTTCTTCCCTGTCCGCGCTGCTCCTCCTGACGGGCGTAGAGGGTTTTGACCAACCGAACCAGGTCGATCCGGTCGCAGCCCGAGAGCGCTTCCCGGTATTGCAGCTTTCGCTGCTCCTGATCCTCGATCCAGGGCGCATCAAGCGTCGGAATCTCCCGGATCATGCGAAGCATCTGCTCCCGTGAAAGAACCGGCTTGATTTTGCCCATCAGCACTTTGTTTTCGAGCGGAAGATAGATGGTGGTGATCGGGGCAGCCTGGGTTTCGAGCACGGCGTAGTCGTGATCCTCTCCGGCGATTCTCTTCTTACAGAAATCCGTCACGCGACATGCGCCTGCCGAGCCATACAAAACAATATCGTTTACCTTAAGCATCGCTGCCTCCTGTTTTCCTGTGATCCCTGCTTCGATAAAAAGCAGCGAGCCGCCTGCAACAACTGGACTTACGTTTCCAGAGGCAAGCTACTCGCTGTCTTATTATTAATGATACCATTTTTCGCAGCAAAATGTTATAGGCATTTCTCCCAAAAAATCCGAGGCTCACGCGCTTTTCCTTGCTTTTTTGGGGGGAAGCCATTATAATGATAAGGTTCTATGACCTATGATAAGGGAGGAAAAATCGTGGCGGACAACAAAAAGAAGATGGTGGACGACATCACC
>CAZVAV010000253.1:0-3839 GCA_964625135.1 uncultured Oscillospiraceae bacterium
CGTGCTGGGCCGCAGCAATGATGGCAAAAACGCCGTCATCGCCTACTTCATTATGGGGCGCAGCGAGAACAGCCGCAACCGAATCTTCGTTCTGGACGGAGAGGGCCTTCGCACCGAGGCGTATGATCCCTCCAAGCTGACCGACCCGTCGCTGATCATCTATGCACCGGTGCGGGTCTATCGGGACGACGCCACGGCGGTGACCATCGTGACCAACGGCGACCAGACCGACACCGTTTATGACGGCTTTTCCAACGGGATGTCCTTTAGCGACGCGCTGCGGCAGCGCACCTTCGAGCCGGACGCGCCCAACTACACCCCCCGAATCTCGGGCGCGGTCGAGGGCTTTGGCTATCTGCTGTCGATTCTGAAAAGCGCCGACGGCGATCCAGCCTCGGTGCGTCGCTATTATTTTGAGTATCCGCAGCCGGTTGCCGGGCAGGGTCATTTCATCCACACCTACCACTGCGACGGCAATCCGCTGCCCTCCTTTGAAGGAGAGCCGGAGCAGGTCGCGATCGAAGGGGATATCGACTCCTTCACCGGCATGGTCTGGGACAGCCTCGATGCCTCGAACCGCGTCTCGCTTTTTGTGCGGTTCATCGAGGTCGAGACCGGCAAGACCGAGACGCGCATCATCAACCGCCACAACTGATCCCGAAAGGAGAACTTGACGATGGCTACCGAACTCCAGCTTAAATACGGCTGCAACCCCAATCAGAAGCCCGCCCGTGTCATGATGCGTCAGGGCGAGCTGCCGATCACGGTGAAAAACGGCCGCCCCGGCTATATCAATCTGCTCGACGCGCTCAACAGCTGGCAGCTGGTTCGCGAGCTCAAGCTCGCGACCGGGCTTCCCGCCGCTGCTTCCTTCAAGCATGTCAGCCCCGCGGGGGCGGCGGTTGGCCTGCCGCTCGACGAGACGCTGCGCAGCATCTACTTCACCGGCGACGAGGCGCTTTCGCCGCTGGCCTGCGCCTATGCTCGGGCGAGAGGAGCCGACCGAATGTCCTCCTTCGGCGACTGGATCGCCCTTTCGGATGTCTGTGACCTTGCCACCGCCCGCCTGATCCAGCACGAGGTATCGGACGGCATCATCGCCCCCGGCTACGAGGACGATGCGCTGGCGCTGCTCTGCCAGAAGCGCAAGGGCGGCTATAACGTCGTGCAGATCGACCCCGGCTATGTTCCCGCTCCGGTGGAATATAAGGACGTCTTTGGAATCACCTTTGAGCAGGGGAGAAACAATCTGGTGATCGACCGGGAGCTGCTCAAAAATATCGTGACCGAGAACAAGGAGCTTCCCGAAGGCGCGGCCATCGATCTTATGATCGCGCTGATCACCCTCAAGTACACCCAGTCGAATTCGGTTTGCTATGTTAAGGGCGGACAGGCGATTGGAATCGGCGCGGGACAGCAGTCGAGAATCCACTGCACCCGTCTTGCCGGAAACAAGGCCGATATTTGGTGGCTGCGCCAGCATCCCAAGGTGTTGGCTCTGCCGTTTGTTGAGACGCTTGGCCGCGCCAACCGTGACAATGCCATCGACATCTATATTTCGGAGCAGAGTGAGGATGTGCTCGGCGACGACGTTTGGGCGCAGACCTTTTCGACCCGTCCCGAGCCGCTGACCGCGAAGGAAAAACGCGAATGGCTTTTCCGGCTTGACGGTGTTTCACTAGGCTCCGATGCCTTTTTCCCGTTTGGCGACAACATCGAGCGGGCGCGGCGCAGCGGCGTTTGCTATGTCGCCCAGCCGGGCGGCTCGATCCGCGACGATCAGGTGATCGAAACCTGCAACAAATACAACATGGCGATGTGCTTCACCGGCATCCGCCTCTTTCACCACTAAGGGGGATTTCGCATGGAGATACTGGTAGTCGGTCAGGGCGGCCGTGAGCACGCCATCATCAAAAAGCTCAAGGAATCCCCTGATGCGGGAACCATCTACGCCGCCCCCGGAAATGGCGGCATCTCGGCCGACGCGGTCTGCGTGGAGCTTCAGGCAACCGATCTCAAGGCAATGGTGGCCTTTGCAAAAGAAAAAAAGATCGACTTTGTCGTCGTCGCCCCCGACGATCCGCTCGTGCTCGGGATGGTCGACGCGATGAACGAGGCCGGGATTCCCGCCTTTGGCCCCACCCGGGCGGCTGCGGCCATCGAGGGGAGCAAGGTTTTTTCCAAGTGGCTGATGAAGCAGTACGGCATCCCCACCGCCGCCTATGAGACCTTTGACGACGCGGCGGCGGCCATCGCCTATCTCAAGGCACAGAACCGCTACCCCACCGTAATCAAGGCCGATGGGCTGGCGCTCGGCAAGGGGGTCGTCATCCCGGAGAACGAGGCCGATGCGGTTCGAGCGATCCACTCGATGATGGAGGACGGGCAGTTCGGCGAGAGCGGACGCCGGGTTGTCATCGAGGAGTTCTTGGAGGGGATTGAGGTCTCGGTTCTCGCGTTCACCGACGGGAAGACCGTCGTTCCGATGGTCGCGTCGATGGATCATAAGCGGGCGCACGACAATGACGAGGGCCCGAACACCGGCGGAATGGGCACCATCGCCCCCCACCCGATGTTCACCCCCGCCTTGCAGGAGCGCTGCATGAAGGAAATCTTCCTGCCCACCATCGAAGCAATGAAGCGGGAAAACCGGGAGTTTCGGGGCTGCCTTTATTTCGGCCTGATGCTCTGTGCCGATGGTCCGAGGGTCATCGAATACAACTGCCGCTTCGGCGATCCCGAGACGCAGGTGGTGCTGCCGCTTTTGGACGGCGATCTGCTTGCGATTATGCGGGCCACCGCCGAGGGCAGGCTGGCTGAGGTTCCGGTGGGAATCAAGCCCGGCGCGGCGGCC
Organism: uncultured Oscillospiraceae bacterium; assembly: GCA_964625135.1. Lineage (GTDB taxonomy): Bacteria > Bacillota > Clostridia > Oscillospirales > Ruminococcaceae > Yanshouia. Next base: position 2,855 of record CAZVAV010000253.1, read on the forward strand.
TGCGTCATCATTGCCTCGGGCGGATATCCCGCCGCCTATCAAAAGGGCTATCCGATCCACGGACTGGACGCCGATGGGCAGGCGCCGGGCGTTACCGTTTATCACGCCGGAACCCGCCTTTCGGACGGCGTTTATCAAAACAACGGCGGCCGTGTGCTCGGGGTCACCGCAACCGGCGAGACGCTGCAAAGGGCGCTCGACACTGCTTATCGGGCGGTTGCGACGATCGGCTTTGAGGGTAGCTTCTGCCGTCACGACATCGGGAAAAAGGTTCTGTAGTCCCGTCTTAAAAGGAAAAAGCCTCTGCCGTTTCGATCATGGACCGAAATGGCAGAGGCTTTTGCGCACCGCCGATGACGGTTGATCCGCCAGCGGATTTTAGCAGCTTAACAGCTCAAGCAGTGCGTCGGCATTCAGGTTGGTAAAATATTGCCCCACCTCGACGTTGGCAAGCGCCGGCCGGTAGTCCTCACGCGTGGGGCGCAAGCCGATGAACCGCGCGGCAAGCTTCTCCGGATCGCAAAGACTGAAAAAGTCCCCGAAAAAACGCAGCTCTTGAATGCGGCCTCCCTCGAGCCGAAGGCGGGCTGCAATCGAGCCGCAGCCCTCGATTCGCTTCTCCACAGAAAATCCACCCTCACTCCAGTTCTATTTGCCCAAGAGAACCGCTGTCCGTTGACCCCGGATGCCGGTTTTCTTGGCACTGATAGGGCATTTTTCGCTGCCGTGGTCATTGTTTAAGCAGAGGGAAAACAGGAAAAAGAAGAAAAAAGACGAAAATCAAAACTTTTTTCAAAAAAGGCTTGATTTTTCGTTTTGCATATGATATTATTTAACACGTCGTCAAGACACGGGGGTGTAGCTCACTTGGGAGCCCGGTTGAAGCGGTCACATACCCCTGTTCCAAAACTTAATAAATGCTCTTTCCCGCATCTGGGGGTATAGCTCAGCTGGGAGAGCGCTTGAATGGCATTCAAGAGGTCAG
>CAZVAV010000254.1:0-3837 GCA_964625135.1 uncultured Oscillospiraceae bacterium
GTCTCCTTGAGTTTTTTTAGCTGGAGATCGGCGAGCTGATCTCTGCTCATCGTCTCGAGTTCCTTTTGCCAGAACATTTTGCACACGCTCCCTGTCTTTTCCACTTTAATTTTCGCGATTTCAATCACTAAAGTAATTTTAACACAGAAAAAATCATTTTTCAATCTTATTTTTCATTGCATTAACAGGAGGGGAAAGTTGCAAAAAATCTTGGAACAGCCCCGGCCAATCGAATAAAATTGCATGAGAAAATCCGAACCATTCATATTTGAGATTGTGAAAAGATATACTTGTCGTGAAAGTGCAAACCGCATCAGAATCGCAAAAAGCGCCACTTGACGAGCGGGAAATTATTGAGTATGATAAATAGCAAATGGTCGGTGCTTTTTGATCTGCCGGGGCTTTGCTTGAAGTCTTGGCCGGGCAGATCCGCCGATCTGAGGTTACACAATATATGTTAAGTGGAGGAAAATTTCATGAAGTGCTTAATCATTGATGCGGTGCATGAATCGATCGCACAGGAGCTCGGAAAGTACATGCAGGTCGATCACAAGATGCTGCCCACCCAGGACGAGCTTGCTGCGCTCATTCCTGACTACGATGTGCTGATCATGCGTGTCGATCCCGCGATCAACAAGGAGATTCTTGATGCTGCCAAGAACCTCAAGGTGATCGGCGTCTGCTCGGTTGGCCTCAACCATGTCGACATGGAGTATGCCAAGTCGAAGGGTGTGCAGGTCTTCAACGCGCCCGGCCTCAACGCCAATGCCGTGGTTGAGCTGACCATCTCCAAGATGCTCGACCTTTCCCGCAACACGATGGCTGCCAACCACGACGTCAAGGTCAAGCACGAGTGGGACAAGTATAAGTTTGTCGGTCGCGAGCTGCGTGGCCGTACGCTGGGCATCGTCGGCTTTGGCCGGATCGGCCGCCGCCTTGGCGAAATTGCCCGTGCCTTCGGCATGAGCATCCTTGCGTATGATCCCTACCTCAAGCCCGAGGACTTTGAGAAGGAGCATGCCCGTGGCGTTAACGTCGAGGAGCTGCTCAAGAACGCTGACTATGTTTCGATTCACGTTCCGCTGACCCCCGAGACCAAGGATATGGTTTCGGCCAAGTCGATTGCCTATATGAAGAACGACTGCATCGTTCTGAATATGAGCCGCGGCGGCATCGTCAACGAGAAGGATATGTACGAGGCGCTCAAGGCCAACAAGATCGGTGGCTATGCGGCCGACGTGCTTGAAAATGAGCTTGCCGGCGGCGGTCTGACCGAGGGCGCGAGCTTTGCCTCTCCGCTCTTCGAGCTGGATAACTTTATCGTTTCCCCCCACATCGGCGCTCAGTCGGTTGACGCTTCGCGCGACATCGGCGCTCATATCATTACCAAGGTCAAGGAGGCTCTTTCTCTGTAAGAGAAGAGCACGGAAATAGAAAAAGGGGCTGTTTTGCAACAGCTCCTTTTTCCTATCACTGGGAGAAAAGCAGAAGCCTGATGGCATACAGGCGGGGGCAGGGGAAAGGAACGCTGCCCTTTCTTAACAAAACCTGAACCTCTATATGGTTGAAAGTTACGGGATGCTCTGTCATACTAAATAGAAAGAACCCCTGCGGGTTGCAGGAATTGTGGGAAATCACCAGAAGGAGGAGCGGCGAATGCGAAATCAGCTCAGGGAGAAAATCAACGAATCACTGGCTTCGGTTCTGCCGATCACAGCGATCATCCTGCTGCTGAGCATTACTGTGGCTCCGCTGGATTCCGGGGTGGTGGTTCTGTTCCTCTTCGGTTCGATCCTTTTGATCTTCGGAATGGGATTCTTTACGCTCGGAGCGGACATGGCAATGCTCCCCATGGGGGAGGGCATCGGTGTACAGATCAGCAAAAGCAAGCGGATTTTGATTTCGCTGTGCGCTTGCTTTGTCCTTGGTCTGCTGATCACGGTGGCTGAACCGGATTTGCAGGTGCTCGCCACCCAGATTCCCTCAATTTCCAACATGACCCTGATTCTTTCGGTGGGCATCGGAGTGGGCGCATTCCTTACCGTGGCGCTGCTGCGCACGCTGCTGCAAATCCGACTTTCTCACCTGCTGGTATTCTTCTACGCGATTGTCTTCATTCTGGCCATCTTTGCGCCAAACTCCTTTATCCCGGCGGCTTTTGATTCGGGCGGGGTGACCACCGGGCCGATTACCGTTCCTTTTATTATGGCGTTTGGCATCGGCATGGCTTCGATTCGCAGTGATAAGCATTCCAGCGAGGACAGCTTTGGCCTCATTGCAATTTGCAGCATCGGCCCGATCCTGTCGGTACTGCTGCTCGGGATTTGCTATGAGCCCTCTGCCGAATCGAGCGTGGCGACGGTCTATGACATTGTCACCACCAGAGACGCGGTAGGAGCCTTTGGGTCGGCGCTCGTGATTTATCTGCGGGAGGTCGCGGCGGCGCTGCTGCCGATTGTATTGATCTGTATTCTGTTTCAAATTTTCTTTCGTCGCTTTCGTTCCACCCAGCTTCCCAAAATTGCGGTCGGCTTCTTTTATACCTACATGGGGCTGGTTCTCTTTCTCACCGGCGTCAACGTTGGATTTATGCCCGCGGGTCAACTGATTGGCGCGGAAATCGCGGGTGGAGATTACCGCTTTTTGCTCATTCCCATCGGAATGCTGGTGGGCTACTTCATTGTCGCGGCCGAGCCGGCGGTTCACGTCCTGAAAAAGCAGGTTGAGGAGATTTCCAACGGATCAATTACCCAGCGCTCGATCGGTCTGGGCTTGTCGGCGGGTGTTTCGGCTTCGGTCGGCATCGCGATGCTGCGAATTCTCACCGGCGTCTCAATCCTTTGGTTTCTCGTTCCGGGATACATTATCTCCTTGATCATCAGCTTCTATGTCCCTCCGATCTATACCGGAATCGCCTTTGACTCCGGCGGGGTGGCCAGCGGCCCGATGACCGCCACCTTTTTGCTCCCGTTGGCGATGGGAGCCTGTCAGGCGCTTGGCGGAGATATCATGACCGATGCCTTTGGCATCGTCGCGATGGTGGCGATGACCCCGCTGATTACCATTCAGACAATCGGTCTGTTCGCTGAGCTGCGCAAGCGCAATGCCCGCCGGGATCTGGTTTATCAATTGCGCCACGTCGAGGACAGTATTCTCTATTTTGATGAATCGCCCGCCGCCCCAAGGGCAGGAAGGAAGGGATCGTAATGCAGTCGTCCCGCCCCGAATCGATGTGTGCCATCATTTCAATCGTCGAGCGCGGCTACGGCCGCCAGCTGATCGGTCTTTATTCAGGCTGGCAGATGGTGACCCATCTGCTTTGTCTGGGTCATGGAACCGCCTCCTCCGAGATGCTGAATCTTCTGGGACTTGGGGAAAGCGAAAAGGATGTTCTGATCAGCCTTGGATCGAAGAGCGTTGTACGTCAGGCAATGGGTGCGATGAGCAACCACAATCTGAACTGCTCGCTGCGGGGCAGGGGGATTGTTTTTTCGCTCCCCATCACCGGGATCAACGCGTTGCTGGCGGCGGTCACCACGCTGGCAAGAGCCGAGCAGCAGCTGCAACAGGAGGAGCAACGACCCGAACAGGAGCAGGAGGAGGCGTCTGCCATGCAAAAAGTTCACGAGCACTGCCTGATTCTCATCTCGGTCAATCAGGGATATACCGAAGCCGTGATGGACACCGCCCGCAGGGTAGGGGCGACAGGGGGCACCATTGTACGGGCGCGTTGGGCCGGGGCGCAGCCGCTGGAGCAGTTTTACGGCATCACCCTCCAGCTTGAAAAGGAGTCCTGCTAACAAAAGTCAATAGGTAAAGCAAAAAAATTAGGCAACG
>CAZVAV010000255.1:0-220 GCA_964625135.1 uncultured Oscillospiraceae bacterium
AAAACCTACTCCATGCGAGGAAAATTGACAGACTGGAACGGCATTTTGGCCCATGTGGAATACTTGCAAGATGTGACGGAAACTAGGAGAGCGGAACAACAAAACGCTGCTCTTACGGCGCAGCTGCAATCGGTCATGGAGAATGTTCCTGGCGGTATGTGCGTCTATCGCATTGATGAAAAAGGGATTTTCCCAGTTGTACATAATCAAGCTTTTTTTA
>CAZVAV010000255.1:230-3808 GCA_964625135.1 uncultured Oscillospiraceae bacterium
GTAAAGGGAGATAATTTCCCTTATAGCGTCGTCTGAAAGCTTAAGCTGGGCTGCAGGACAAAGTGAATGCTGCTGTGCGGGAGGACGCAAGGGTCAACTACACCTACCGCGTACTGAACGACACACAAAACCGCTATATGTGGATCAACCTGAACGGCGTGGTCGTGCCACAAGGCGATGGATCCAAGCTGCTGCATGTGAGCTATTCGGATGTCAGTGCTGAACGTGAAATTCAGGATAAACTAATGCAGACACAGCATGTTTTGGATGAGCTGCGGCAAAAAGCGCAGGAAGCGCTAGACAATTATCAACTACTGGTCAATACGGTTCCGGGCGGTATCGCCCAGTATGAAGTCCGCGACGGGAAGATACTGACGCGGTTTTTCAGCGATGGGATCTGCGAGCTGACAGGCTATTCACAGGAAGAACGAGCGCGGATGTGCAACCAGGATGTGCTGGCTGTGACTTATGAAGAGGATCTACCCCTGCTCATAGCGGCAATACAAGCCGCAGTCTCCAAAAAAGAGGAACTAAATATTACTTATCGTATGAACACTAAAAGCGGGACGCCGCGCTGGGTGCATTTGAATGCTGCCTATTCTCCTGGCCCTCAGGACGAGTGCCTGTATCAAGCGGTATACACCGATGTGGATAAGCTCAAGAGAATCGAGCAGGAACTGCAGGAGAACCAGCTTCGGTATGAGGTCGCCATCAAGAGCTCCGGAATCAATATTTGGGAGTATGATATCCGGGAGGATACGCTTGACGTCGTTTCTAACTCTTCCAGAATTAAGCAAAACTGCCTCCATATCGAGAATTATATACAGTCTACGCTACAAAACGGATTTGTGCGGGAGGATTCGATTGGGCGCTTCCGCAGTATTTTTGAGCGGTTGCGGCGAGGTGAGCGTGAAATCACCGAAGACATCTGGTACAAGACTACTGACGAGGCCGGCTGGTGGTGCGAGCGAGTCACCTATACTGCTACCTTTGACCATGCCGGAAAGCCATTCAAGGCCTTTGGCGCGGGGCGCGACGTCACCCGCGAAAAAGAAGCCGAAAAGAAGTTCCACGAAGAGATGTCCTACCGAAAGGCCATACAAAGTGATAATATGGCTTCCGTTATGGTGGACTTGACGGACAATCGGCTTTTGGAAATCAATAGTACGTTTTCGACCATATTGGATTTGGCAGGCAGTACAGCGGATTATTATTTTGTGCAAACTGCAAAGACGATTATCGGCGAAGCATACTGCAAGCAGTATGCTATGCTGTTCAACAAACGAAAACTGCTCAATCGCTTTGCCAGCGGAGAATATGTGGTATCCATGGAGCTAACGCGCCTGTATGATACCAATCAGGTTTATTGGGTCAATTACAGCGCGCATCTGGTTCAAAATCCGGATACAAAGCATGTTATAGCGCATATATCCTGTGTTGATATTACATCGGAAAAAGTCATGCAGACGATCATGGAAACCATCGTTAAAGCGGATTATGATACTTTGGTGATGGTGGACGGGATGTTCGATTCCGCCCTGGATTACGGAGTGGAACCTGACAAACACCTGTATGACGAGAACAAATCCTTTGAAAAGCAAATCGAAAAACGGATTCGCAGTTGCGTATGTGCTGAGGATGTGGAGCGTGTTGTTAGTGCGTGTAAGATTGATCACATCTGGAGGAGGATCAAAGATGGAAAAACCTACAAATTCAGCTTTGGCATGCGTACGCCGGACGGTGAGGTAAGACGCAAACAGCTGCAGTTTATGGTGATTAACTCGCCGCGTAAGACCTTTTTAATGTCTTGCATTGACGTGAATAACATTTACGAAGAGCAGAGGGCGGTAAAGGAAAAATTACAGCAGGCGCTTTTGGCTGCCGAGCAGGCAAACCATGCCAAGACGTCTTTCCTCAGCCGTATGAGTCATGATATCCGCACCCCGATGAACGCGGTGATTTCGCTGGCCGCTCTGGGTCAGGATTGTCAAAGCTTAGCGGAAGCGCAGGATTACCTGCAAAAAATCGAAACCTCCGGCCAGTATCTGCTGGCGATCATCAATGATGTGCTGAATTTGAGCAAAATGGAAAATCACCGCGCGGAGCTGCGGCCTGAGGTTGTTTATCTACAGGACTTTATCAAAGATACCATTGCTATTGTTATGCCCACAGCAAAAGAAAAGCAAATTGATTTGCAAATCCGCCAGTGCGGAATTACAAGCCAATATATGAAGCTGGACACCACCTATGTGCGGCAGGTTGTGGTCAATTTGCTTTCCAACGCCATCAAGTTTACGCCTCGCGGCGGCAACGTGGAAATGATCCTCGAAAACATTTCACGTACGGGCAGCTTTGTCAGAAATCGCATGACAGTGCGGGATACCGGTATCGGCATCAGTCCGGATTTTTTGTCGCGGGTATTTATGCCCTTTGAGCAGGAAAATCTTCAAAACGACACTACTCGGCAGGGAACCGGGCTGGGGCTAGCCATTGTAAAAAGTATTGTAGAGCAGATGAACGGCCGAATTTGGGTTGAAAGTGAAAAAGGCCGCGGCAGCGCTTTCTATGTAGAATGGTCGCTTGAAACGGCGACAGCGGAAGAAGTACACAACGCCTGGCGGGAAGAAATCCCGCCCGCACTGTCCGTGCTCACGGGAAAACGTATCCTGCTGGCGGAAGATCACCCGCTGAACGCGGAAATCGCCGAAAAATTGCTGGAAAAGAAGAGCTTGATCGTTGATACTGTACCTGACGGGCAGACTGCCGTTGAACATTTCCGCGTGACCGCCCCGGGATACTATGATGCGATTTTGATGGACATCCGGATGCCCTTAATGAATGGCCTAGAAGCCACCCAGACCATTCGCGCGCTGGCACGCCCGGACGCCCAGACTGTTCCCATCATTGCCATGACGGCCAATGCTTTCGACGAGGATGTTCAGAAGAGTCTGGAGGCCGGAATGAATGCGCATCTTGCAAAACCCATTGATCCGAATAAATTGTATCAGACGCTGGCTAGATTCATTTTATTGAGCTAAAGCAGCCGCCTGTAAGCTTCCCACCAGGGGGATTTTTAAAAAAATCAAACAAATGGCAGCATTTTTTATAGGACTCTCCCCGATTCTGTCTTTGGCCGCGGCAGCATAGGCAGGTGCCGCCAAAACGGTGCGTTTCGTCTATCATGAATTAGACTAAACTTGGGGTAGCGTGAAGATGTATTTGGCCATCAATCCGCATGACACGTCTATCAAATTTGGCATCACACGTTGCGAGAAGGTCTCACAAAGAGGGTAGCGCAGAAGAAATCAACGGCATAGCCAGTGAATGAATGTTTACGAAAGTAGAATCGTTTTGCGTTATAGCCAATCCAAGAAAATTGTAACAGATAATTAATTACTATCTAAAATAGCCAACCCACAAACCATAAAGTTCGTGGGTTGGCTTGCTTATGGAGAGTATTTAGTTACTCTCAAAGATCGTACGTTTTTTGTGACACTCAGTTCAGTACTCATAATAGTTAGCTACTGAATTTCTTTGTTTGAAAAAGTAACAGTAAAAGCAATACCCGCTGTGCAGGC
>CAZVAV010000256.1:0-3797 GCA_964625135.1 uncultured Oscillospiraceae bacterium
TCTTTTCCGGGACGAGCGCGCGCAATTCCGGGGTGCTGCACGCCGGATACAACAACACCCCCGGCAGCAAAATGGCTCGGTTCTGCGTCGAGGGCAACCAGACCTTCGATCAGGTCGCGGCCGAGCTGGATGTCCCCTTCAAGCGAACCGGCAAGCTGATCGTCGGCTTCACCGACGACGACCGGGAGCAGCTGCTCGCCCTCAAGGCACAGGGCGAAAAAAACGGAGCGACCAGCTTCGAGATGATCGATCGGGCGCGGATGAAAGCGCTGGCTCCTGCGGTCGAGGGGGAGTTCGCCCTCTTTTCCGGTTCGACCGGCATCCTCAGCCCGTTTCAATACACCCTTGGCCTCGCGGAAAATGCCGTCAAAAACGGCGCGGAATACTTCTTTTCCCACCCGGTCACTGCAGCCGTGCGAACCGGCGACCGCTGGCGGCTCACGGCGGGGGGCGAAAGCTTTGAGGGACGCTGGGTGATCAATTCCGCCGGGCTGTTCGCCGACAAAATTTCCGACCTGCTCGGCATTCCGGGTTATGTCATCCACCCGTGCCGGGGAGAATACTTCGTGCTCGACCAGCGCCTCGGCGCCATGCTCCCGCTGCCTGCTTATCCGGTTCCCAACTTCAAGACCGGGGGACTTGGCATCCATCTGACCCCCACCGTCGATGGCAACATCATGGTGGGTCCCAGCACCGAGTATCTCGACGAGCGGGAGAACTATGCGGTCACCCAAGAGACAATGGATCTTTTGATCGCGGATGGCTCGCGCATCTTCCCGCATCTGAAGCGGGAACACTTCATCCGCAATTTCTCGGGCATCCGCCCCAAGCTCAGCAGCAAGACGCAGGGCGGCTACCACGACTTTGTCATCGAGCGCCGGGACGATCTCGCTCCCCATGTCGTCAATCTGGTGGGGATGGAATCCCCGGGGCTGACCGCCGCCCTGCCGATCGCCCATGAGGTGATTCGTTTGATGCAGGAGCTTGAGCCGATGCAGCCGAATCCCTCCTTCGATCCGATCCGCAGGAGATTTCCCACCTTTCACGACAAAACCCCCGCGCGGCAGGCCGAGCTGATCCGCCAAAACCCCGACTACGGCGAGATTGTCTGCCGCTGTGAGACCATCACCAAGGCGGAGGTGCTCGCGGCGCTGCGCGGCCCGCTCGGCGCAAAATCCCTCACTGGGATTAAATACCGCTGCCGCACCATGATGGGGCGCTGCCAGGGCGGCTACTGTCAGACGCGGCTGGTCGACCTGATGATGGCCGAAACCGGGCTGACTCGCGAGCAGCTGCTTTACGCCAGCGAGGGCTCCTATCTCTTCACCGGGAGGGTACATGAGCAATGAGTGCGGAACATTACATTGAGAAGAAAATTGTCATCATCGGCGCCGGGCCGGCGGGTCTGGCCGCCGCGCTGCGCCTATTTGAGCGCGGAGAACGGGACATCATCCTGCTTGAACGGGAGGACTACCCCGGCGGCATCCTGCGCCAGTGCATCCACGACGGCTTTGGCCTGACCCGCTTCGGCGAGACGCTGTCCGGCCCCGAATACGCCGCCCGCTTCACCGAGCGAGCCGAGGCGCTCGGCATTGAGATTGTCACCGGCGCAACGGTCATCGGACTGACCGCCGACCACCTTGTCACCGCCGCCACCCGTACCGGGCTAAAAAGCTATCAGGCGCAGGCGGTCATTCTGGCGATGGGCTGCCGGGAACGCACCCGGGGCGCGCTCTCAATCCCGGGACAGCGTCCATCGGGGGTATTCACCGCCGGGGTCGCCCAGACCTACATGAACCTGAAAAACACGATGGTCGGACGCGAGGCGGTGATTCTCGGCTCGGGCGACATCGGCATGATTATGGCGCGCCGTCTGACCCTTGAGGGGGCGCACGTCAAGGCGGTGTTCGAGCTTCAGCCCTATCCCAGCGGACTGCCCCGCAACATCGAGCAATGCCTGCACGACTACGGCATCCCCCTCTACCTGAGCCACACCGTCACCCAAATCAAGGGGGATACGCGGCTTCGCGCGGTGGTGGTCAGCGAGGTGGACGAAAACCGCCGCCCCATCCCCGGCTCGGAGCGGGAGATCGCCTGTGATATGCTGATTCTCTCGGTCGGGCTGATCCCCGAAAATGAGCTAACCCGGATGGCCGGTGCAGAAATCGATCCCAAAACCTCGGGCGCACTGGTCGACGAGCATTATCAAACCACCGTCCCCGGCCTTTTCTCGGCGGGCAACGTCCTGCATGTGCATGATCTGGTGGACTTCGTCTCGCTCGAGGCCGAAGCGCTTGCCGACGCGGTGCTCGGCTACTGCGCGGGAGCCCTCACCCCCTGCCCCATCCCGGTCAAAGGGGAGGGCGCGGGTCACGTTGTGCCGCAGCGGGTCAGCGGGACGGCTGATGTGACCCTCTCGTTTCGTCCCCACCGCCCGATGCAGCGCTGCACGGTAACGGTAACGCAGGACGGCAGACGCATTGCGGAAAAGATTTTGCCGCGTGCCAACCCCGCCGAGATGGAGCGGATCACCGTCCCGGCCTCGGCCTTTGTTTCCCAGAATCCGATCAAGGTGGTGCTCTGTAATGACTAGAACCTTTACCTGCATCCTGTGTCCCAACGGCTGTGAAATCGCCGCTTCCGCCGAAGACGGCGCGCTGATTTGCTGCGAGGGCAACCGCTGCCCCCGGGGGAAGGAATACGTCCGGCAGGAGCTGACCTGCCCCATGCGCAACATCGCCACCTCGGTGGTGGTGCATGGCGGCGTGCTCCCGCTCTGCTCGGTGCGGCTCACCGGCCCGATTCCGAAGGAGCGAATTTTCGACGCGGTCGCAACCATCCACCATGTGACCTGTGACGCCCCCATCCGGCGGGGGGAGATCCTCCTTTCAGACCTGCTTAGCCTGGGGGTTGATGTCATCGCCACCCGCGCCGTGGCCAAGTGGGGCATACGATGATGGATTCTCTCTCCCCCGTCCGTTCCCAAAAGGCCTACCGGTCGATCGTAAGCAGTATTATCCGCCTCATCGCGAAGGGGGAGCTCTTTGAGCTGCGGCAGGCGTTGCAGATCGAGGCGGTCGGCCATGCGGCCGAGCGGGCGGACGACGGGCAGCTTGAGGCGCTCGAGCAGCTCAACACCCGCCTCGAAGCGCTGCTCGGTGACGATCCGCCCGACCCGATTCTCTTTGCGCAGATCGACTACGAGTTTCACCGGGAAATTGCCCGGCAGCTCTCGCTGCACGATCCCGCCGAGGCTCGCCGGGTGATGCGGCAGCACCTTGAGCGCCCCTATCAAACGATGACCGACCAACCGATTGCGCCTTCCTTTACCGGACTGCTCTGATTGAATCCAACGCTCCAAAATTTATTAAATTTCAAGATATGGAGGAAAAGCAATGGCAATTTCCGAATATATCGGACAGCTCTTTGATCTGCCGGTCAACAACGAAAGTAACTTTGTTCCCAACTCCGAGAAGCGGATTGTTTTTGGCCCCAAGGATCGGTTTTGGGATGATTATGTGATGCGCTGCTTCACCTTTGCACCGCACGCCGAAATCGAGAAGGTACATCATCATCCGTGGCCGCACTGGATGATCTGCCTTTCCGGCTGCGGCAAGGTGGAGATCGACGGCGAAACGGCCGAGATGAAGGCGGGGATGTGGCTGCATGTCCCCAAGCGGCTGGATCATCGGTTTTACAACGACTCGGAGGAGCCGATGACCTTTCTCTGCATCGTCCCGCCCGAGGGAGATGTCAACCCCACCAAGCAAGCTGGCTGCTGACGAAAGCACAAAAAC
>CAZVAV010000257.1:0-3795 GCA_964625135.1 uncultured Oscillospiraceae bacterium
TTGTCCACCGAGATCGGCGCGTGCTCGGGATAGAGCTCGGCCTTGATCTGTGCGCCGTTTTCCATGGTAATGACAATCATGATAGTATCCTCCCTGTTTGTTTCTGTTTCATTTTATCAAACTCCCAAAGGGACATTTGCATCGGAATTTGCACCGACATTTTTATCGGCTGGTGCGATAAGTAGGCTCAGTGGGAGATGGCGGCAAAGGTACAGCCGGTCGCCCTTTGCAGGTCGGCGGGGGTCAGCTCGATCTGGTCGCCGATCCGCCCGGCACTGACGATGATCCGAGCCTTAGAGAGAGCCGATTCGTCGACCACGGTGGGGTAGCGCTTCTTCATCCCGACCGGCGAGCAGCCGCCCCGCACATAGCCGGTGAGCGGGGTGATTTCCTTGACGGCGATCATCTCGATTGATTTTTCCCTGACCGATTTGGCGGCGGCCTTGAGGTCGAGCTCGAGCGCAACGGGGATGACAAAGACATAGATCCCCTTGGAGGCGCCCCGGGTCACCAGCGTCTTAAAGACGACGGCCGGGTCTTCTCCCATCTTGTGGGCGACCGAGACGCCGTCGATCTGTCCGTCCCCGGCTTCATAGGTGTGAGGTGTGTAGTCGATCTTTTCCTTTTCCAGCATCCGCTGGGCGTTGGTTTTTGTCTGTGCCATGCTGTTTCATCTCCCGGAAAGTCGGTAAAAGCATTCGAGATAGCGCGCCTCCACGGAAGGGGGCTGTTCAAAGCAATACGAGAGGGCGGCGCGAAGCGGCGGGGCGTAATCAAAAATGCGGGTGCCGCGCAGCGACAAAAATTCGTGATAAAGCAGGCTGTCGTCGATCGAGCCGACCGCGTCCCATTCCTCGGGGGTGGGCTCGCCGATGCCGAGCGCGGTAAAGATGACCTGCTGCAGGTGCGCCTCCCCCTCGCTGTAGAGCGGGAACCGCCGCTTCACCGGCCGGATCAGATCCGAGACGTAGCACTCGGACGCGTCATGCAGCAGACAGTAGAGCCGCGTGCGCCCATCATACCCTCTGGCCTCGGCCTCGATTTCACAGTTGAGGCAGTGCTGCGCCACCGAGTAGAAGTGGTCGATGTGGCCGTTGGCCCGGCAGAGCAGCGAGAGGGAATGGGCAATATCGTTGATTTTGATTTGAGAGGGGGAGGCATCGAACGGGTCGACCGAAATGCCGCCCCAGGTTAAAATTTCATTGGGATTGCCGGACATGGTCGTCTTCCTCCTGTGTGGGTTCAAGCAGGAGCAGGTCGCCGGGAGCGACCTCCTGTACCTCCCGCAGCCGACGCTCAATCGCGCGGGTGCGGGTGCCGATTAGCTGGTCGAGCTCGTTGTTCGCCAGCCGCAGGCGATCCTGCGCCTTTTCGAGCACGCCGTGAAATTTGGAAAACTCGGTTTTGACAGCGCCCAGCACCTGCCAGACCTCGCCCGAGCGCTTTTGAATGGCAAGGGTGCGAAAGCCCATCTGCAAGCTGTTGAGCAGTGCCGCCATCGTAGTTGGCCCCGCGATGTTGATCTTGTAGTCCCGGGAAAGCCCCTCGATCATCCCACGGCGCACCACCTCGGCATAGAGCCCCTCAAAGGGGAGAAACATTATTGCAAAATCGGTGGTGTTGGGCGGATCGATGTATTTGTCCCGGATGTCCTTGGCCGAGGCCTTGATCCGAGCCTCAAGTGCACGTCCCGCGGCGGTGATTCGGTCGGGATCACCCGCCTCGTAGGCATCCATCAATTCGGCGTAGCAGTCGCCGGGAAACTTTGCGTCGATCGGCAGCCAGACCGTCCCGTTCTGATCGCCGGGCAGCCGGACGGCGTATTCCACCACGTTCTGACTGCCCGGGCGGGTGCAGACGTTGGCGGCATACTGCTCGGGGGAGAGAATCTGTTCCAGAATCGCTCCAAGCTGAAGCTCACCGAGGATTCCCCGGGTTTTGACATTGGAAAGCACCTTTTTCAGATCGCCAACCCCTGCGGCAAGGGTCTGCATCTCGCCTAAGCCCCGGTATACCTGCTCAAGCCGCTGCGAAACCTGTGCGAAGGATTGCTCCAGCCGGGCGTCGAGCGTCTTTTGGAGCTTTTCGTCGACCGTTTTGCGCATCTCGTCGAGCTGACGGGCGTTATCCTCCCGCATCGTTTCCAGCTGCCGGGAGGACTGACTGGTGAAGCCCTCGAACCGTGCCTCGACCCGGGCAAGCTGGAGGTTTACCGTCTTTTGCAGCGCGTCGCTGCGCAGTGAGAACTGCTCGTTGAGCTCGGAAATCAGCCGACCCTGCAGCTCGGCGGAATGGCGCTGCGATTCGGTCAGCGTGCGGCCGAGCGTCGCCACTGTGTTTTGAGTGGTTCGGCTGGCTTCCTCCCGGCTTTCCCGCAGAGCACCCGAGAGCTCCCGGCGCAGGGCATCCAGCTCTTCACGCTGCCGACGGGCAACCTGACCGAGCCGCAGCAGCAAAAGCGCCGAGAAAAGACAGCCGCCGCCTGCAAAAACGAGGCAGAAAAGAAGCAAAAGGTCGTTCTGGGTCATAGTGTCTCCTTCTTGATCCGAAAAAATACCGAAAGCCGCGCCGCACCGGAATGTGGGAATGAGCGGCGGCATAAGCTGTCAATGATACCTGCCTATTCTACCACAAATTTTCAAAAGTCGCACCATTCATTTTTGAAGGGGGAGACAGGATGGCCTTTTCGCGGGCTCTGTCGGGCGGGGGATGCAGGGGCGCGGCTCATATCGGGGTGCTGCTGGCGCTCGAGGAAGCGGGGCTTTCCCCCGCCGCCCTTTCGGGTGCGAGTGCCGGGGCAATCATCGCGGGGCTTTACGCCTATGGCTACAATGGGCGGGATCTTGAAACAATTGCGCTGGGTCTGACCCCGAGACTGGTCGACCCCGATCTCTTTGGCATTGTGCGCGCGGTGGGGCAGCTGGTCAGCGGAAGGACGGTCACCCTTTCGGGACTGCTGCGTGGGGAGAGGCTGCACCGCTGGCTGACCGGCTTGACCGGGGGGATGTCGATCGGCACGGTTCGGCTTCCGCTCTCGATTGCGGCGGTCGATCTGACAAGCGGCGAAACGGTTGCCTTCTGCGACCGTCCGCTGCGGCATCCGCTTAACAACACCCGCTGCGCGACCGACCTTCCGCTTGCCGACGCAATTGCCGCGAGCTGCTGTGTTCCGGTTGTGTTTGCGCCCCGTAAAATCGGCGGCGGACTTTTTGTCGACGGTGGAGTGACCGACAATCTGCCGGTCGACCTGCTGCTTGCCCGTAATCTGTCTCGTTGTCCGGTGGTCGCCATCGACCTTTCTTCCGGCTATGCCCCCATCGAAGGGGAAAGCCTCTTTGAGGTCGCGTCCCATTCCCTGTCGGCGATGAGCCGCCGGTTACGCGACTGCACGGTGCGCGGCGAGCAGCTGCTCTGCCGCCCGAGGCTGCCAAAGGAGGCGGGGCTCTTCACCTTTGACCGGATCGGAGACTGCATCGAGGCCGGATACCGCGCGGCAAAGGAGCTGATCCCGCTGATTCAGGTGCTGCAGCGATAATAAAAAGGGGCTGTGCCGATATGCATAAAAATGCTTACCGGCACAGCCCCTAAAAAGGCGTTTTTCAGTCGGGCAGGAGGATGTCCTTCATTGTGCAGCAGGGATTTGGATTGGGCAACCCCGCTTGATAACGGCCTTGGCCAGATTGCTTCCCATCCGATAGCAAATATAGTCCAGATCGGGCGCATCCCAGATCACAAGATCGCCCAGCTTTCCTGCTTCGATTGAGCCAACCTGTCCCGCCATGCCGATGGCAGCGG
>CAZVAV010000258.1:0-3789 GCA_964625135.1 uncultured Oscillospiraceae bacterium
TCTGAGGTTGGCCAGGTGATCGAATTGACCGCCGACACGATCAAGTCGGTGACCACCGTCGCCAACGGCGCGGTGATGGTTGACGGAAGCGGCATCGGAGATGTCGGCAGCATTGTGCTACGGGATCGCAAGATGCTTTCGGAAGAGGGTCTGATCATTGCCGTTGCGACCATCGACTCAAAGACTGGCGCGATCCTTTCGGGGCCCGACGTTGTTTCCCGTGGCTTTGTCTATGTCCGGGAATCGGAGGAGCTTTTGGTGGGCGCACGTCAGGTCTGCCGTCAGGCGCTGGCCACAGCCGGCAACGGGCAGGGAGGCCGTGAATGGTCCAACCTCAAGCAGGCGGTTCGCGACCAGCTGGGAGGTTATCTCTTCAACAAAACCAAGCGCCGCCCGATCATTCTGCCGATTATTCAGGAGGTCTGATCCATTCTGAAATCGGCGCTCTGACATGAAATTTCAGCCGATGGTTGAATCTCTTCTTGTTATTTACATTCCTGCTGGGAAGGTGCTATAATGGGAATCAGGTTCAACCATCGGCTTGCTTTTTGACAGGAGGGCTGCTATGCGTAAGCATGAAAAATTGTATCGCGCCGCCATACGCATCCCGCTGATCGCGCTTGTAGCATTGACGGCGATTTCCTTTTACTGGAACCCCACGGCTTACCGGATCTTTCTCCCCATTGTGGCGATAGTCTTATTTCTTACACTTTTTGTCTTGCTGCGAGCCGATCGGGCGCTGCAAAATTTTGCTGCGGATACCGGAAAGAGAGTGGAAGCACTCGTTGCCGAGATGCCGGTTCAAACGCCGATGCCGGTACTGGTGACCGATGACAAGAACGAGATTGTTTGGTACAATGAAGAGTGCTACAAAAAGGTTTTGGGCGAACGGGACTGGTACGGAATGCCGGTTGCAGGCTTGCTGGGAGAAACCATTTCTGAAAGCAGCTGCTTTGCCGTGAGGATTGACCGCAGGGACTATAGCGTCTATCCGGTTAAGGGCGGCGGGAATACCGAGGGCATGCACAGCTATTATCTGCATGAGGACACCGCCCTCAAAAACGATGCCAAGCAATACTGGCTCTCGCGCCCAAGTCTGTTTGCCATCATGATCGACAGCCTCGATGAGGTGCTTCAGGATGCAAAGGAAAACGAGCGTTCCCAGTTGATCGCGCAGATCGAGTATGTCATCGAACAGTTTGTCAGCGAAAATAACGGCTTTGTGATCAAGACCGATCGGGACAAGTTCTTTGCGGTGATCGAGGAACGCTATATGAAGGGGATTGTCGAGAAGCGCTTTGTGCTTCTTGACCGGGTTCGCGCTCTTTCGAGCGTGGACAAGCTTCCCGTAACCCTCTCGATCGGTGTCGCGCGGGACGTTGCGTCCTATCCCGAAGGGGAGCAGGCCGCGCGTCAGGCGCTTGATATGGCGCAGGGGCGTGGTGGCGACCAGGTGGCGGTCAAGACCCCGAATGGCTACGACTTCTATGGCGGACTGTCCAAAGGGATTGAGAAGCGCACCAAGGTCAAGACCCGCATTGTGGCAACCGCCCTTTCCGAGCTGATCGAATCGAGCTCAAATGTCATTATTATGGGTCATAAATTCGCCGATCTTGATGCACTCGGCGCGGCGGTAGGGCTGCTGCGAGCTTCACGCCAGATGGGAAAGTCGGCCGCGGTGGCGATCAATCGAACCCGAAATCTCGTCGGCCCGCTGCTGGAGCGTCTTGAAAAGAACGGCTATGAGAACAGCTTTTACAATCCGGCCGACCTCTTTGACCGAATTGACGCGAGAACTTTGTTGATCGTTGTGGATACACACCTTGAGCATGTCCTCGAATCGGCCGAGCTGTACCATCTTTGCAAAAATGTGGCGGTCATTGATCATCATCGGCGGATGGTTGGTTACATCGATAACGCAGTCATCTTCTATCATGAGCCCTATGCCTCCTCGGCCTCGGAAATGGTCACAGAGCTGATCCAGTATTTCGGACGGCAGTGCCATGTCACCCGGCTGGAAGCGGAGGCGCTGCTTGCGGGCATCATGCTGGATACCCGCAACTTTACCATCCGCACCGGCGTACGCACCTTTGAGGCGGCTGCCTATCTGCGCAGGCAGGGGGCGGACACCGTCGAGGTTCGGAAAATGTTTTCCTCAACAATGGATGACTACCAGAGCAGGGCCAGGCTTGTCTCCTCGGCGGAAATTTATCACCGCTGTGCCATCGCCATCAATACGACAATCAGCGATGACATCAAGCTGGTTGCCCCGCAGGCTGCCGATGAGCTGCTGTCGATCAGCGGGGTGGACGCTTCCTTTGTGCTCTACGAATACGGGGATACCGTCTCAATCTCGGCTCGTTCGATGGGCAAGTTCAATGTGCAGGTGATTATGGAAGCATTGGGCGGCGGCGGGCACCAGACGATGGCGGCGACTCAAATTTCCAACATCTCACTGGAGGATGCCCGGCAAAAGCTTCTGGAAGCGATTGAAAACTATGTACAGCATAACAAGCCGCAGGAATGACGGCAAAACCGATAACAACAAGCGGAGGAACAAAAGCGATGAAAGTAATTTTACTGGCCGATGTGAAGGGCACCGGAAAAAAAGGCGAAATGCATGAGGTTTCGGACGGATACGCCCGCAACTTTCTGTTTCCCAAAAAGCTGGCTCAGACCGCGACAACGCAGGCAGTGGGGGAGATGAAGGCGAAGCAGGAATCGAAGGCCTATCACAATGAGATGGATCGTCAGGCGGCACAGCAGCTCGCCGATCAGCTCTCGAAGCTTAAAATTCAGGTGCATGCCAAAGCGGGAGCGGCCGGGCGGCTGTTCGGCGCGGTAACCACCAAGGAAATTTCCGAAGCGATCAGCGCCCAGATTGGAACCGAGATTGACAAGAAAAAGGTTTCGATTTCCAGCGATATCAAGGCCTATGGCGACTATGAGGCCACCGTCAAGCTTTATGCCGGAATTTCGGCCAAGGTGCAGTTAAACGTCTGCGAATAATATTCGGTCATAACATAGAAGTACCGAGAGGAGGCCCCCGATATCGATAAGGAAACCAAGCTGAGCCCCTATTTCGGCGACCTTCCGCAGGATCTTCCCTATAATCTTGAGGCGGAGCAGTCGGTGCTCGGCGCGCTTCTGATCGACGCGCAGTGCGTTCCGCTTGTCCTGCAATACCTTAAGCCCGAAAGCTTCTACCGGCAACAGCACAAGGACATCTTTTCGATCGTTGTGCGGATGTTCATTGCATCGGAATCGATCGATTTTGTTACCATTCTTGAGCAGATTTGCCGGGAAGAAATCTTTCCAACCGATCAGGACGCCAAAATTTATCTCACGCAGCTGGTGCAGATCGTACCGACCACCGGAAACGTTGAGGCTTATGCCCGAATCGTCAAGGAAAAATACTGTCTGCGCAGCCTGATCTCCACCTTCGAGGAGGTGATCGGTGCTTCCCGCGAGGGGAACACCGATCCGAATCTCCTGATGGATCTCGCCGAGCAGGGTATTTATGATATTCGTCAGGGTCGGGACAGCTCGGGCTTTGTCCATATCAAGGACGTGATCATCGGCACCTACGACCGGTTGCAGCGCCTTGGCGGCGAGGATCGGGCCGATTATATCGGCATGTCCACCGGCTATCCGTTGCTTGATAACGTCATCACCGGCCTGAACAAATCCGATCTGCTTGTTCTTGCGGCACGTCCCGGTATGGGCAAGACCGCCTTTGCACTCAATCTGGCGCTCAACGTCGCCAAGCTTAAAAAAAAGGTGGCGATC
>CAZVAV010000259.1:0-3716 GCA_964625135.1 uncultured Oscillospiraceae bacterium
CAAGCTGCTGGCCTTTCTGGAAAAGAGCGATTTTTTCCTCGCGCCCGCCTCCACCCGCTTTCATCTGGCCTGCCGGGGCGGGCTTCTGGAACACAGCCTCAACGTGGGCAGGCTGATGCTCCGCTACACCGACGAGCCCCCCGAGAGCCTGGCCATCTGCGGGCTTCTGCACGACCTGTGCAAAGCCAACTACTATAAGGAAAGCACCCGCAACGTCAAAAACGAAGCGACCGGCCAATGGGAGAAGCAGCCGTTTTATCAGGTGGAGGATAGCTTTCCCTATGGGCATGGAGAAAAGTCGGTTTACATGATCGAACAATTTTTCCGCCTAAAGGCGCCCGAAGCAATGGCGATCCGCTGGCACATGGGCGGCTTTGACGAGGCGGTTAAGGGCGGGAGCTTCGCCATCTCAAAAGCCTATGAACGCTTCCCGCTTGCCGTCAAGCTACATCTCTGCGATATTGAATCCACCTATCTGATTGAAGCACGGCAGACCGCCGCCCAATAGACTGCTAAGGGGCTGCATCAAAACGAAAGTTTTGGTGCAGCCCCTTTTTGATGCTCCTTGTTCTTCGCTATACCGCGCAGATAACCAGCACATCCCCTTCCTGCAGGCGGGTCTGGCCGTTGGGAATGATCCGCTCACCGCCCCGCTTGACCATAACAATCAGCGTGTTCGGGCGGCGTTTGAGCTCCAGTATCTGCTTGCCGCAGTAGGGGCCGCTCGACCCAACGGTCAGCTCGGTCAGCTCCAGATCCAGGTTGCCCTGATAGGAGGGGGCGCTGAGCACCGCCACATCGCCGAGAAGCAGCACCGTCTGGCCGTTGGGAACGAGAATTTCTCCTTCCCGAATCAGCACCACCAGCAGCATGTCATGCGGCAGCTCGAGCAGCTCGACCGGCCGGTCGCGCCATGGATGATCCTCATCGATCCCGACCTGAACCAGCTGCACCTCGGTCTCCTCACTGTAGTCGTTGAAGGTTTTCATGACGTTACCGCTCGTATCAATCATCCGAAGCAGCCGAGCCACCGCCGGAATCAGGGTTCCCGAAAAAGCGACGGACAGCAGCACGATACAAAAGACGATATGGAACAGGGATTCCTCGGTATACTCTGACCCAATCGTCGCCATGATCGCAAAGACGATGGAGGACGCGCCGCGCAGCCCCACCCACGAAACGAGAAGCTGCTGCCGGATGGGGCAGCGAAGCGGGGTGAGCAGCAGGAAAACCGCAAGCGGCCGAGCCACAAAGCTTAAAAACAGCGCAATGATCAACGCCGGGACGAGAAACGGCTGCATCCGAGACGGATAGGCGAGCAGCCCGAGCAAAAAGAAAATGATAATCTGCATCAGGCCGGTGATTCCGTCGAAGAAGCTGACCAGCGATTTTTTGTTCTTGATGGGGTTGTTGCCGAGGATAATACCGACAAGATAGGCGCTTAAATAGCCGTTTCCACCGATCAAGGAGGGAAGGGCATAGCTTAACACCGCAACGGCCAGAACAAAAACAGCATCAAAGCCATCGGTGGAAAATTTGAACCGTTGCAGCATCTTAAGAGAAATAAAAGCGATGGCAATGCCGCAAATCAATCCATAGGTAACCTGTGCAAAAAGCAGGTAGGCGATCTCGCCCCCGCTGGCGTCCCCCTGCATCAGCGCGAGAACGACGATGGTGAGCATGTAGGCGCAGGGGTCGTTGCTTCCGCTCTCGACCTCAATCATCGAGTCGGTATGGTATTTCAGACCCAGACGCTTGGAACGCAGAATCGAGAAGACCGAGGCGGCGTCGGTCGAGCTGAGAACCGAACCGATCAGCATTCCTTCCAGCCACTCGAAGCCCATCACATAATGGCAGAACAGCCCGGTAAAGCCTGCGGTCAGCACTACCCCCACGGTCGAAAGCAGAATCGAGCCGACCGCGACCGGCTTGGCCTCCTGCCATTTGGTGCCGAAGCCGCCGTAAAACATGATGAAAATGAGGGCGATCGAGCAAATCTGCTCTGAAAAGGCGTAGTCTCCGAATTTAATCTTAATGACCCCGTCAATTCCAAAGAACATCCCCAGCATAATGAAAGCAAGCAGCGCCGGAATGCCCAGCTTGCTTGAAATTCGGTTAAAGATGACACAAGAGAGCGCCATAATCGCAATGACGCAGAGATAAAGCGGCAAAGAAGCCTCCCCCTTTCATGACAGATAGGAAACGGTAATCCGGTTGTCTGCATCGGAAGCCGACGAGGCGGTCAATGTGGCAGCGCCTGCCTGATCCACCGAAATATCGACCGGGATCAGCGTAAACTTGCCAAACGCCGGAACTGACAGCCCGGTTTCGATTTCCGAAAGCAGGGCGCCGGAAAAATCCATGACCGCGAGGGTGACCGGGAATCTATCGATGGTCTTTCCATCAACCTCCAGCTCCCAGTTGCCAAAGGTATTGAGCCGGTGGGCGACAAGAATCCGCTCGTTCTTCTGATCCACCGCAAGGCCAATGGTCAGATGCTTTTTCTGGGGCTGTCCGTCGTAATCCGCTTGGCCGTAATCGAATTGAGGCTGTTCCTCACAGGGAAGGCCGGTCGCGGGATCGTAAAAGGTCAGCGAGGCGAGACCGTTTGCAACAATTTTGTCGTTTCCGGCAAAGAGAAGCGTATCCATATCGTTCCCGTTATAGAGAAAATGAATCGCCCCCTCCGCACCGACCGAGACATAATCGCAGCCGCCCGACGCCTCAAACCGGGCAAATTCTCCGGCGGTATAGAGGGTGTGTTTTTTGTCCGGGCTTTCGGCTAGCTTGGTCTGGAGCATGTCGGTGGTGTAATGCCGTTCGACCTTCACCGCGTCGGCTGCAAAATCAACCGATACGGTCACCTTTGGAATCGAAAGCACGGCGGTTTCGGACGAGGGCTCGAGCGAAACGGTCATGGTGGAGGAATAAGGCTCCTCGTTTCCCGGCCCGATATCGGTCGGGCGGTTGAGAGAGTAAAGCTCGTTCTGAAAGCCGGGGTCTAAAACATCGAGGAGCATTTCCCTCTGCCGCGTATCCGGGCCGGTCAGCAGCAGCAGAATTTCCTCCCGCCCGAGCTCCCGGTTGTAGCGGGTTCGATTTTCGAGAAGAAACCCTTCTTTTTCCGCCAGCGGATACCAGTCCTCGATCAGATAGCGGTCGTTGTTGGGATTCTCCCCCAGCAGCGAAAGCCGGGCGTCGTCGATCACCAGCGTGAAATTCCGGCGAAAGGCCGAGCCGCTGTATTCCGGCGGCATCATCGCGTCAAAGGAGATCGTCCCATCATCGGGGCGATGCAGCGTCGTGAAATGCTCATGAATCGGAAAGCTATTGCTCCAGCCGCTGTCCCCCGTCTCGACAAGCTTCCACTGCTCGTCAAAGATCTGCCATCGAATCGCGTGAAAAACGCTGTCGTTTGAAAATTGCTTGTTGTATTGATCTGGGAACGCCTCCTCATAGAGGGTGATGTGGCCGTTTTCTCTCCAACCGCTCTCCCCCAAGATCCAGTAGGGCTGCTCCGGCTCCTGAAAATTGGGCGACGGGCTGGCAAGCGACAGCGCCGCACTGCTTTCCGGCATCGGCTCGGAGGAGACGCTCTGCCGTGCGCAGGCAGTCATGCAAAGGGTCGCAGCAAGGCAGAGCAACACAATTTTTTTGAACATAAGATCAGCCTTTCCTCTGTACTGAAAAAACAGTGGCCTTTGGGCAAATTTTTC
>CAZVAV010000260.1:0-3679 GCA_964625135.1 uncultured Oscillospiraceae bacterium
CCCGGAGCGTTTTTACTACCCTCCTGACGTGTGAGACGATAAAGCATTCTGTTTTCTGCGAAAAACAGCCAAAGACGCTGCCTTTGGAAACCGCAAACCTTTGAAAAAGGTTTGATCCAAATTTTATTTTATGAAATATTTTTTCAGAACCCCCCTAGTTCAGCGTCACCAACACCAGCTCGGGGCGGTTGTTGATTCGGGGGAGGGGGGTATCGTTTCCCAGCCCCCGGCTGACCACCAACGCGGGCTGCCAGCCGTGAATTCCCGCCGTATAGCGGGGGAGTAGCCCCTGCCCCGGCGCGTAGACGCCGTGCTTGCCCAGCCGGAGCTGTCCGCCGTGCGCGTGGCCGGAAAGCATCAGGTCAAACCGAAAATGGTTGTACGAGAGCCTGCCGATGTTGGCAAACAGCTCCGGAAAATGGGACAGCACAATCCGCACGCCGTCACAGCCCGACAGCGCGGAGAGCATGTCCGAGCAGTCCGCGTGCGCATAGGTGCCAAGAAGCTCCTTTACGTAGTCAAGGCGGGAAACCGCCAGCCCCTCTGCAAGGCCGAGGATGTGAATCGGGGTTCCCCTAATCCAGCCGTCGAAGCGCTGATTTTCCAGCACGGTGACCCCGACGTTCGCGAAGCCCTGCGAAATCTCCTCCCAGCGGCCGGAGCGAAGCTCGTGGTTGCCGGGAATCAGGAACACCGGCGCGATCTGGCAAAGCACCCGCAGCAGCCGCGCGGTTTGCAGCAGATTTTTGCAGTCGGCGCCCACCGTGTCGCCGGTCAACACCATCAGATCGGGGGAGATGACCCGCGCCATATCGATCAGCTCGGCTCCTCTTTTGCCAAACATCCGCCCGTGCAGATCGGCAATTTGCAGGATGCGGATCGGCTCGGGGAGCGGCAGCGGCCCCACCGTCAGGTTGTAGCAGGTGCAGCCAAAGCCTTGGTTGCGGCAGTACTCCCGTGCGGCCAGGACGGTCAGACCCATGACGGCGGCGCCGGCAGCGGCGGCGGTCAGCATTTTTTTCATCCTTTTTCCTCCGTTCTGCGGTAGAGCAGCAGATCAAACCCAAGCTCGGTAAAGAGGGCTTCGGTTTCCTGGAGCCGCCTTGCTCCATCGGCAGGGGTTTTCCAGTAATAGGGGGTCATCGCAAACAGATCATGAATCACCTCAGCCCCCCGGATGACGGCGGTGGTTCGCACCGGAATCCGCCGCAGAAGGGTAAAGCCGGGGTACTCGGTGTCCTTGCACTCGTTTTCATAGGGGGTCTCATATAGGATTTCCTTGAGGCCGAAGAGGTGGCGCGGAGCGGCCACCGCCAGCAGCAGCACGCCGCCCGGGCGCAGAACCCGCTCAAATTCCCCGGGGACAATCGGGGAGAAGACCGCCAGCAGCAGATCGGCGGCGGCGTCCTTCACCGGGATGGCAAAGCAGCTCGCGACCGCCAGCTCCAGCTCGGGATAGCGCCGGGCAGCAGCGGAAACCGCCAGCTTGGAGATGTCGAAGCCGCCAACCGTTGCCCCGGCGCAGACCGGCGCGACGGCACGGCGAACCGCATCGGTATAATAGCCCTCGCCGCAGCCGGCATCAAGGATGACCGGATGGGAGAGCCCGGCGCAGCATTCGGCGGCGGCCTTGGCAATCGCCTCGCAGAAGGGGGCGTAGCAGCCGGTGTCAAAGAAGCGGCGGCGCGCCTGCACCATCTCCCTGCTGTCGCCGGGAAGCTTTGCGTGCATCCGGTTTGGGGGCAGCAGATGTACATAGCCCTGCGCGGCGAGATCAAAGCTGTGGCGGGTGTCGCAGCGCAGCGAGCCGCCCTGTCCACGAAGCTCGCGAGCGCAAAACGGGCAGCAAAAAATCGACTGGTTTTGCATGATACCGACGGCTCCTCACTTTTGTTGAAAACTTGGGCGCGGCTTACGCCCGTTTCCGGGGCGCAAAGCCGGCTTTTTACGAACCGTGTGGCCGAAGCTGCCGATCTGTTTGCCCAGCTCGTAGTAGCTGCCGTGGGCAAAGGCCAGCAGCCCCGCCCGTTCAAGGCAGAGCTTTCCGTTTTGGTCGAGCAGGGCGGGGTCAACCGACACGGCGACGATTTCCGCCAGGAACATGTGGTGGCTGCCCAGCTCGAGCTTTTGTGTGACCCGGCATTCGAGCGAGAGCGGGCTTTCGGCGACGAGGGGAGCCGAAAGCTGCGAGGCCGGTTCGGCGGTGAGGCCGCAGGCCGCGAATTTATCGAGCTCCCGCCCCGATTTCACCCCGCAGAAATCCACCGCGCGGGCAAGCGCCACAGTGGGCAGGTTGATCGCAAACTCCCCGGTGTGCTCGATCAGGGGATAGGAAAACCGCTCCGGCCGCACCGAGATATAGGTCATCGGCGGCTGGGTGTTGACGATTCCCGTCCACGCGACGGTCAGGACGTTGGGGGCGTCGAGCGTCCCGCAGGAAATGAGGGCGGGGGGCACCGGCCCGAGAAGGGTGCTCCCCTTCCAGCTGATTTTACTCATGGCGTCTCCTTTGCGGATGGTTTTTGCAGGGTATCGCGGATGCTTTCGGCGAACGCGGCGATCCGCTCCTCGATTCCGGGCAGCCGAAGCGCCGTTCCGGCGTCGTTGGCCGTTTCAATCAGGGCGAAGCGCGCGGGGAGAAAGAAGGTTTTGTTCATGCACAGCGCCGAGATGAGCTGCTCCGCCACGATGTCCCCGCCCGAGTAGCCCGAGACGACGATGCCGAACACCGCCTTGTCGTAAAAGCGGACGGTGCGAAACAGCGCGGTCAGCCGGTTGACGCAGGCGGTCAGGTTGGCCGACAGCGCGTCGTTATAGTTTGGCGCGAGGAGGAGAACCGCGTCGGCCTGCCGCAGCGCGGGGTACACCTCCTCGACCATCACGCCGCCGTAGAAGCAGCCCCCCCGCTCGCCAAAATGAAGGCAGGCGGTGTAGGGGCAGCCGGAGCAGTCGGACAGGGTTCCGTTTCGCAGCCCGATCTCGGTGACCTCGATCCCGTCGAGCCGCTCGCGCACCCGCTCCCAAAGAGCCATCGTATTCGAGGTCTGGTGGCTCGAGGCGTGCAGGGCGAGCAGGCGCGGGTTCGCTCTGGGAACAAACAAGCCCGCCTCCAGCCGGTCAAG
Organism: uncultured Oscillospiraceae bacterium; assembly: GCA_964625135.1. Lineage (GTDB taxonomy): Bacteria > Bacillota > Clostridia > Oscillospirales > Ruminococcaceae > Yanshouia. The sequence continues at coordinate 3,123 of CAZVAV010000260.1, forward strand.
CAGGCCAGAGACAGCCGCTTGATACGCCCCCCAGAGGTCGCAGCCCGCGTTTTTTGCCTGAACGGAAAAATTTTGCAGGCTTCCGGTTCCCTCGACGAGCGGCCCGCCGATCAGGGCGCAGCCCGCGAAATTCACCGCGAAGGCCAGCGCCCGCGCGGTGGATTTGGTGTAGAGCTCCCCCTCGCCGTCGATCAGCACCGCGCCGACCGAGCCCTCCAGACAGCCGGGGTGCTCCCGCAGATAGCCGAGCATCGCGCACCACTCAAGGTTGCAGCCGCCCGCGCCCAGCGAGACGGCAAAGAGAATCCGGCGGTGTTTGCAGCCGCCCGCATTGCCCCAGAGCGCAAGAGCCGACGCGGTGCAAATTTCCTCGGTTGCCCGCTCGTCGAGCGCGGGCGCGAGCACGCGCGACAGGCGGTCGCCCAAAACGGGGGCGGGACGAATCAGCAAAAGAGCTTCTTGCACAGCGGTACCCTCCTCGGGGCTTTCTGAAAACGCCAAGCTCTTGTCAAATTCTACTGAAATCGGCTCGTTTCACAGTCAAAAGCCTCGAAATA
>CAZVAV010000261.1:0-3666 GCA_964625135.1 uncultured Oscillospiraceae bacterium
TACTTGACGACCTCGTCAACGGCTCCCTCGCCGATTCCCAGAGCCTGCGCGGCGATGCCGATACGGCCGCCGTCAAGGGTCTTCATGGCGACCTTGAAGCCTTCGCCTTCCTTGCCAAGGAGGTTTTCCTTGGGAACGATGCAGTCCTCAAAGATCAGCTCGGTGGTGGAGGAGCCGCGGATACCCATTTTGCGCTCCTTCTTGCCGATCGAGAAGCCGGGGAAGTCCTTTTCTACGATAAAGGCAGAGATGCCCTTGTTGCCCTTGCTGCGGTCGGTCATGGCCATGACGACAAACACGCTGGCAAAGCCGCCGTTGGTGATAAACACCTTGCTGCCGTTCAGTACATAATGATCGCCGTCGAGGACAGCGGTGGTCTGCTGGCCGGAAGCGTCGGTGCCGGCGCCAGGTTCGGTCAGACCGAATGCGCCGATCCATTCGCCGGAGAGCAGCTTCGGCAGATACTTCATCTTCTGCTCCTCGGTGCCGTTCTCAAAGATCGGAGCGCAGCAAAGCGAGGTGTGCGCCGAAACCATAACACCGGTGGTCGCGCAGACCTTGGAAAGCTCCTCAACGCACATGGCATAGGCCAGAACGTCGGCGCCCGCGCCGCCGTACTGCTTGGGGAAGTAAACGCCCAGCATTCCCAGCTTGCCCAGCTTTTCGATGTTCTGCATGGGGAACTGTTCGGTCTCGTCGACCTCCTCAGCCAAGGGCTTGACCTCGGTTTCCGCAAAATCACGGTACATCTTGCGGAGCATCTGATGTTCTTTGCTCAGTACAAAGTCCATATTTGTTTTCTCCTCCTATGTTAGAGTCAAACACAACGGGCGAATCGTCACCGCCCGACGGTTTCTGGGGCGAACCGGTCGAAATGCGTCCGTTTGAGGTGTTTTGGCGCACAACGACCCACTTATATCCTTGTTACAGATATAACAATTATATTTATAGCACGACCGGGCGGCGATTGCAAGGGATATTTGTTAATTTTGTAACACGAGTAGTTTTTTTTGGCAAAATACCCTAAAAAACGATACGGCTCTTGGAGGTATGGTGGACAGAGAACGCAGAGTTTCAAGATATTTTCAAGAACGCGTCAATATTTTTGCAAATTCAGTGCCAAAAATTAGACACTGAGTTCGGAAACAGCTCGAACAAAAAATCGCAATCTCCGGCCTTGCTTTTTACAGGCGCACACGAAGCCGCGACGGTTTTGACGGCGCGGCTTCGCAGCATTGCATTATCGGTTGGAGTTTCTCCAGATCTTCAGCTTTTGTGCCTCGCGGATCAGCTCCTCACGGAAATCCGGATGGGCGATCGAAATGATGGCCTCGGCGCGCTCCCAGGTGGAAAGTCCCTTGAGGCAGACCTTTCCGTACTCGGTGACGAGGTAATGGACGCTGGGGCGGGAATCGGTGACCACCGAGCCGGGGTTCAGCGTCGGAAGGATACGGGATTTGAGGGCGCCGTCCTTGCCTTTAAAGGCGGAGGAGCAGCAGATAAAGCTTTTGCCGCCCTTCGAGAGATAGGCTCCCAGAACAAAGTCAAGCTGCCCGCCCGCGCCCGAGATGTGGCGCACGCCCGAGGTCTCGGCGTTGATCTGGCCGAAAAGGTCAAGATCCACGGCGTTGTTGATCGACATAAAGTCATCGATCTGCGAGATGGTGCGGGCATCGTTGGTGTAATTGACCGGCGCGGCCATGATCGAGGGATTCTCATTGATGTACTCGTAGAGCTTTTTGGTGCCGGCGGCAAAGGCAAACACCTGACGCCCCCGGTCGATGGATTTTTTCGATCCGTTGATCTTGCCCGCCTTGGCAATGTCGACAAAGGCATCCACATACATTTCGGTATGTACGCCGAGATCCCGAAGATCCGAGTCGGCAATCATCGAGCCGACGGCATTCGGCATTCCGCCGATTCCGAGCTGCAGGCAAGCGCCGTTGGGGATTTCCTCCACGATCAAACGGGCAACCGCCTGATCGACGGGGCTGGGGGCAGCCGCGCCCATCTCAGCCATCGCGGGGTTGTCGCCCTCCACGATTCCGGTGACCCGGGAGATGTGGAGGTCGGTCTCGCTGCCGCCATAGCAGCGGGGCATGTTTTTGTTGACCTCAAGGATGATGGTCTTGGATTTTTCGCAGACCGCCATCAGGTGGGAGGCGTTGGGTCCGAAGTTGAAGTAGCCGTGCTCATCCATCGGCGCGACCTGGAACATCGCAACATCGGGCGGGGCGATGTGCTCGCGATAGTAGCGGGGCATCTCGGAGTAGCGCAGCGGAAGATAGAAGGAAAAGCCCTGATCAATCGCCTTGCGCTCAATTCCGCTCATGTGCCAGGAGTTCCAGCAGAAGTGCTCGGCGGGGTTGTCAATCTTGAAGATCTCGGGCATCCACAGGCAGATGCCGCCCCGAACCTTAATGTCATGCAGCTCGCCCATCCGGCGGGCAAGGGCGGCGTCGAGCGCTACCGGATGACCGGATGCCCAGCCGTAATCGACCCAATCTCCCGATTTAATGACGCTGACCGCCTGATCGGCCGTGGTGAGCTTGCTTTGGTAGAGCTGTTCAAAACCCATCGCGTGTAATCCTCCTGTTTATTTTGTCGGTTTTGCAGGGATGGCAGCGAAAGCCGCCGATCGATAAATTGTTAACAATAATGTTATTATACCCTCTTTCCAAGATGATTGCAACCTTTGGCGGATCGAAACGGGGATGATTTCCAAGAAGCAGCAGGCGAGGAGATGCAGTTGCCTGAAATTTATAAAATATGAACAAATGGCTGGATGAATCGTTGACAATGTTGGTCGTATTATAATACAATAACAGTAATTCGGGACGTTTTTGCTCCACTGAATCAAACGGTACGGGGCGGTACAGCGAGGAGCAAAAGAAAAAGGAGGTTTCTCAAGTGAGCCGATTGGAGATCGTGACCCCAAACCGCGCCCAGATGGTCGTGGAGGGACTCTACCGCGATATCGAGCGCCGTATTACCGCAAGTCCGCCGGGACTCTGCCCGGTTGACCTTTCCCTTGCGTTTTTGCATCTTTGCCACGCGCAAACCTGTGGAAAATGTGTTCCCTGCCGCATCGGGCTCTGGCAGCTGACCCGTCTGGTCGGCGGTGTGCTCGACGGCGCCGCCACGATGGATACGCTCGTGCTGATTGAAAAGACCGCGCGGGTCATCGTCAATACCGCCGATTGTGCGATCGGGCGGGAGACGGCCTCGATGGTTCTGAAGGGCCTTATCGGCTTTCGGGATGATTATGAGGAGCATATTTTGCGTCACCGATGTCTGTGCAATTTGAACCAGCCGGTTCCCTGCGTGGCGCTCTGTCCGGCGCGGGTGGATATTCCCGGCTATATCGCGCTGGTTGCCGAGGGGCGCTACGCCGATGCGGTTCGTCTGATCCGCAAGGATAACCCCTTTCCAACCGCCTGTGCGATGGTCTGCGAGCACCCCTGTGAGGCCAGATGCCGCCGCAATATGGTCGATGACGCGGTCAGCATCCGTGCTCTCAAGCGGTATGCCGTCGATCATGCGGGGAAGGTGCCGGCACCCGAACGGGCTTTTGACACCGGCAAGCGGGTGGCGGTCATCGGCGGAGGCCCCGGAGGTCTCTCCGCCGCTTACTTCCTTTCGCTGATGGGGCCTGAGGTGGAGGTC
>CAZVAV010000262.1:0-3662 GCA_964625135.1 uncultured Oscillospiraceae bacterium
TTTTTGAAAAGAACGGGTTTATCTCTTCGCTCGATGAATCGGTGTGGGAGCAGAGCTGCCGGTGGATGAACCGCTGGATGCAGCAAAAGGAATTTCATCCGGTGCCGATTTCGGTTAACGTCTCCCGGGTGGATATCTACAATCCCAACCTTTGCCACACGCTGCGGGAATTGACCGAGCGATATGCCGTTTTGCCCTCGATGCTCAAGCTGGAGATTACCGAGAGTGCCTATGCCGAAAACCCGGTGCAGCTGATTAAAATGGTCGAGCAGCTGCGCCAAAGCGGATTTTCGGTGCAGATGGACGATTTCGGCAGCGGCTACTCCTCGTTAAATACCCTCAAGGATGTTCCGGTCGATTGTCTCAAGCTCGATCTGCGGTTTCTCGGGGGAGAGCATCACGTCCGTGGGGGGAACATCCTCAGCTCGGTGGTGCGGATGGCTCGCTGGCTTGACCTGCCCGTCATCGCCGAGGGGGTTGAAACAACGCAGCAAGCGGATTTTCTATGCAGCATCGGTTGTGACCGAATGCAGGGGTATCTTTTTGCCCCACCCATCCCGGCGCAGCAGTTCGAGCAGCTGCTGCGAGCCGAGCCGTGCGGCGAGAAAGCCGAGCCCGAGCCAAAGACCCTCCGCCCCGCCGATCTGATCGATGCAAATGCGTTCTGGAACCCCGAATCGCAGTCGGCGCTGATTTTCAATCACTATGTCGGGGGAGCGGCACTGCTGGAGTACGCCGAAGGCCGGGTGGAGGCGCTTCGGCTCAACGACCGCTATTATGAGGCGATCGGCGTTTCACGAGAGGAATATGAGCCGCTGCGCCGCAATTTCCTCGAAGGGGTGGCTGAGGAGGACGGGCCGGGCTTTCTTGCGGCGCTTGCCGGGGCGGCTGTAACGGGGAAGGAGCATGTGTGCGAAATTCGCAGCAAGCTGCTTCCCTCGAGGTCCGAGCAGATCTGGCTCAGGCTTCGAGTGCATCTCATCGCCAGCAAGGGCGATTCCCATCTTTTTTATGCGTTGGTGGAAAACACGACACAGCAGCGTGCGCTGGAGCAGCGGTTTGAGACGCTGATGACCGGTGTTCAGGCACTGCGAGCCAAGGCTGAATATGATGCGGTCACCGGGCTCTATAACCGAGCCACCGCGCTGGAGCAGATCACACGCTGCCTTCAGATTCCCTCTGAAAGGAGCCAGGCGGTCATGGTTGTTCTTGATATCGACAATTTCAAAAAATTAACGACGGCTATGGCCATTTTGTGGGGGATCGGCTGCTGTCGTCGCTCGGGACGCTGATTCGTTCCTGCTGCCGGACAACCGATGTGATGGGAAGAATCGGCGGAGATGAGTTTATTCTGCTGCTTAGCCGGATTTCGTTGAAAACTGCGGTAGGGAAGCTCCAGACCTTGGAAAGGAAGATTCACCAGCTGGGCGGCGAGCTTTCGATTTCCACCACGGTTTCGGTCAGCCTTGGCGTTTGCCACACCCGTGATGCCGATGGGAGCTTTGAGGACACCTTTCAAAAGGCCGACCGGGCGCTTTACCTCGCTAAGGAGGAAGGGAAGAATCGGATCGGTGTTTACCGTCAGGAGCCGGATGCGGGAAGGGCGGTTTCCCTTTCCCGAAACGCGACCGCTTGCGCGGTTCTGGAGGAGGTCACGTGACCAACGCTCGCGAAAAAGCGGGCTGATGCAAACGGCTGCCGGGGAAGCAATCCCCGGCAGCCGTTTTGTTATACCGTTGCATGGCCGTTCCAAAAGTTCTCGATCAGCTCGTGAGCCGATCGGCTGAGCTGCGGCGGAATCGCGGCGGGACGGGCAAGATAGTAGCCCTGAAGCAGGTCGACCCCGAGGCGGAGCACCGTTTGAACCTCCGACGCGTTCTCCAGCCCTTCCGCGATAATCTGCATCTGGCGCTGATGGGCATAGCCGACGATATTTGAGACGATCTGCTGCTTGTCCGGATCGGAATCGATGCCGCGGATAATCGAGAGATCGACCTTGATAAAATTAGGGGAGAGATCAAGCAGGTTTCGTTCGCTGTTATAGCCGCTGCCATAGTCATCCAGAGCAAACAGACCCGAAAAGCCGGGCGCTTTCCGTTTGAAGCGGGTCGCCTCTTCGTTCATATCCTCCGATTCGGTGATTTCAATCACGGTACGGGAAAGAAAGGCGCCAAACCGCTCCTTGAGCGCGAGACATTCCGCTTCGGTAAGGCACTGGCTGGCAATGGAGTTGACAAAGAGCATCGCCCTATCCGAAACTCGTTGATCTTTCAGCAGCTGCCGGTAAGCCTCACAGGACAAAAACCAGGTGAGGCGCTCAATTTCGCGCAGCTTTCCCTCCTGCCGAGCCAGCCCGAGCACCGCGTCGGGGGAACGCAGGGTGGGCATGTCGACCCGCATGAGCGCTTCATAGGCGCGGGGCGCACCGGTTTTCGCGTCGAAAATCGGCTGAAAATGATAGGCGATCAGCTCCTGCTCAATCAACTGCTTGAACTCCCGGCGGGACTGCATCAAAAAGGATTCCTGACGGTAGGTTCCCAGATCGAAATTACCCAGCTCTCCTTTGCTGGAATGCTTCACCTGATACATCGCAAAATCGGCGTAGCGGATCAGCTCGTTGTAATCGGTGCTGTCCTGCGGGTACCAGGCCACCCCGCCCGAGGCGCTGATGGTTAACAGCTCTCCGGTGGGCAGCGCAAAGTCGCTGCTGTGGATGGCGCCGGAAAGCGCCGAAAGGATCGTGTGAAGCTCCTCCCGAGCCTTGCAGCCAAACAGAAAAATCAAGAATTCATCGCCCGAAACGCGGGCACAGAGGGATTGCTCCGGCAGTACGCCGGCAAAGCTCTGACCGGCTCGGCGGATATACTGGTCGCCCCAGTCGTGGCCAAAGCGGTCGTTGACGCTCTTTAGATTGTCCAGATCGAGCATCAGCAGGGCAGCATGGCCAAGCCGGGCGGGATTTTCAAACAGCTTTTCCAATTTCCGATAAAAGGCGCGGCGATTGTAAAGACCGGTCAGAAGGTCATAGTCGCGTTCGTGTTCAATCCGCAGCCGCTCGACCGTCGAAGCGGTGACGTCCTCCACAAGGCCGACCGAGCGGTTGTCGTCCTGTGCTACCTCAACCCGCAGATAGCGAAATTTGCCCTGCGGCAGCGGAACCCGAAAGAGGCTGCTTCCATCCTCGTTTTGGGTCGGGTTCAGCTCCCGGTGAATTTCGCTCATCCGCTCGTTGAATTTCTGGAGATCGAGACGGGAGCCGTCGAGCTCGTCCTTTCCAAAGAGTGAGAAGAAACGATCCGTTACAAAAACCTCGTTTTCTCCGGTGCGCATCTCAAAGCCGCCCATTTCGATGCTTGCCATCTCCATGATCTGCAAAAAGCGGGTGGAGGAATCGAGGACATCCCGGCTCAGTGCGGTGATCTCCTGCGAAAAGCGATCGATTTCCGAGATGCCGGTCACCGAAAGCTGGGGAATTTCCCTGCGGCTGTGCTGTGCCCGGTCGACCTCACGGGCGAGCTTTTGGATCGGGCTTGATAGCCTTCTGCTGATCAGGAGGCTACCCAGCACGCCCGAGAGAAGGGTAAGTAAAATAACGGTGAACAGAATATGACCCACCTGTCCGGAAAAGGCATAAAGCTGCTTCATTTCTACCGCGCCGATCA
>CAZVAV010000263.1:0-3657 GCA_964625135.1 uncultured Oscillospiraceae bacterium
TATCCTTGTTTTGTCGCTTGTATTGGCGCTCACCGCCTGCGGAGGAAGCAGCGCTCCCGCTTCGAGCGCCGCTCCCGCCGAGGCGAGCTCCGAGGCCGCCGCAGCCACGGGGATGACCAAGGCCGACCGTGCCAAGGAGTTTATCACCGTTGCCACCGGCCCCACCTCCGGTATCTACTATCCCATCGGCGGCGCGTTTGCCACCGCCCTGAAGGACTGGGGTTACCAGACCAGCGCTGAGGCCACCAACGCCACCGGCGCGAACATTCAGCTCATGCTCGACGGCGACGCCGAGATTGCGATTGCCATGCAGGATGCCGTGATGCAGGCGTACACCGCCACCGGCGCTTATGAGGGCAAGGAGGCCGCTTCCGGCCTGCGCTCGCTGATGCGCCTCTGGCCGAACTACGTACAGCTCGTCACCACCGCCAACACCGGCATCAAGTCGGTCAGCGATCTGGTTGGCAAGCGCGTCGGCGTTGGCGCGGCGAACTCGGGTGTTGAGCTCAATGCCCGCATGATCCTTGGCGCCTACGGCATCACCTACGACATGATCACCCCCGATTACCTCGCTTACGGCGAAGCGATCGACAATATGAAGAACGGTCAGTGCGACGCCGTCTTTGTTACCTCCGGTCTGCCCAACGCCACCGTGATGGATCTGGGCGTCAGCTATGACATGGTGATCGTTCCGATCGACGGCGATGGCCGTGATAAGCTGGTTTCCGACTATCCCTATTACGCCAAGACGATCATCCCTGCCAATACCTACAACAACAAGGAGGACATCGAGGGCGTCTTCGTTTACAACATCATGCTGGTTCGCGAGGAGCTGAGCGATGAGATGGTTTACGATATGCTCACCGGTATCTTTGAGAACATCGGCACCATTCAGGCCTCTCACAACGCGGCCAACAAGAACATCTACCTTGACGTGGGCGTTGAGGATTTGCAGCTTCCGCTGCATTCCGGCGCTGAGGCCTTCTGGAAGGAAAAGGGCTTCATCAAGTAAACATCATCCAGCACACACCCAAGCGCATTTGTTTGCCGGAGGACAGAGGCTGCCTCTGCCCTCCGGTTTTTTCTGAGGAAGCTTTCATGAATCGTATTGTCCGCCGAATTTGGCTCCTGCTATCCGCCGCCCTGCTTTGCGCGGCGGTTTGGTGGGCTTTTTTGCAGCCTAAGACCTACTTTCAGCTCTATGACCGCCGCAACGAAACGGTCGTTCTGGAAATTCCAGCTGGCTCTGGCGACCAGCTGCGGCTGGAAATTGAGCATTCCTTTGAACACATTCCCTGGTTTGAGTACTATACCGTTCTGGAGGACGGAAGCTTCAATCTGGACGCCCTTGCGGTGGCGGGCTACGGCGCGGGAATTCCCGCCGAGATGGATGTGCCCACCCGCATCGCGGACGGATTGGTCTGGATGGAGGGAATTAACAGCCGTTTTGAGATTCTGAAATGGTTGACCTCTTCCACCTATATGAAGGGACTCACCCTGAATGGGGAAGAGATCTTCGATTTTAGAACCCTGCCCGACGCCAGTCTCATTCGGGGCCAAATTATCACAAAGAGGGGGTATCTCTCCATTGAATGAACTTGAAAAAAACGTGATCAAAACCGAAGCTGCTCCAGTCGATGCCGCTAAGGGCGCCGAGATCATGGAGAAATATGAAAAAGAATCCCGTACACGCAAATTTGACGCGGCATGGTTGACCAAGCTCATCTACATTCTGTGCCTGCTCTTTACCATTTATCACCTTGCCTATGCCTCCGGCATGCGGGCGTTGATGATGGTCAATCTCAAGCATCACGCTATCCATGTGGGCTTGGTGCTGATTCTGGGCTTTGCCCTTTATCCCGCCTTCAAGCATTCCAGCCGCAAAAAGATCGTCTGGTACGACTGGCTGCTCATCGCCCTTTCCGCCGCGATGCCGATCTACATCTTTGTCCGTTACCCGGTCTTTATCTCCACCGGCTTCAAGGGTGAGCCGATCGACGTTGTCATGGGTACGATTCTCATCCTGCTGGTGCTCGAATGCTCCCGCCGGATCAGTGGCCCCGCCTTGTCGATTCTCTCGCTTGTTTTTCTGGTCTATGGTGTGTTTGGGCGCTCGATGCCTTGGTTCTTTATGCATCGCGGCTACACCTGGACCCGGATCGTTACCTATCTGACCACCGATATCTATGGCATTTACGGCTCCTCGGTCAAGGTGTCGGCGACCTACATTGTCCTCTTCATTATCTTTGGCGAGGTTATGAACAAGTGCGGCATGGGTCAGTTCTTTAATGACATCGCCAATGCTCTGGCCGGCCATACCCGGGGCGGCCCCGCCAAGGTGGCGGTTCTTGCCTCCGGATTTCTCGGGTCAATCAACGGCTCGGCGGTCGCCAACGTTGTGACCACCGGAACCTTTACCATTCCGTTGATGAAGAAGACCGGCTATACCAAGGAATTTGCCGGCGCGGTGGAGGCCACCGCCTCGGTCGGCGGACAGCTTTTGCCGCCGATCATGGGCGCGGCCGCCTTTGTTATGGCCGAGACGCTGGGCGTTCAATACAGCGCGATTATCAAGGCTGCGGTCATCCCCGCGTTGATCTATTATCTCGGCATCATCGTGCAGGTGCAGATGCGGGCGACCAAGGAAAACCTTGTCGGCCTGCCCAAGGAGCTGATGCCCAAGCCCGGACAGGTCATGAAGGAGCGCGGTCATCTGCTGATTCCGATCCTCTTTCTGCTATATATGCTCATCTTCAGCGGCAAGACGGTCATCTTCAGCGCCTTCTGGACAATTCTGCTGACCATCGTCTTTGCCGAATTCCGTAAAATCAGCCGGATGAGCGGCAAGGATATCTGCGACGCCTTTGTTTCGGGCGCCAAGTCCACCGTCTCGGTGGCGATCGCCTGTGCCTGCGTCGGCATCATCGTCGGAATATGCGGCTTGACCGGCTTTGCGCTGGCGGTTGCCAACACGATTATCAGCATCGGGCAGAACAGTCTCTTCTTGACGCTGCTCTTTACAATGGTCACCTGCATGATCCTGGGCATGGGTCTGCCGAGCATCCCGTCCTATCTCATTACTGCAACCATCGCGGCTCCCGCGCTGATTGAGCTGGGACAGCCCGCAATCGCGGCGCACATGTTCTGCTTCTATTTTGCGATGTTCGCCAACCTGACCCCGCCGGTTGCGCTGGCCTCGTTTGCGGCAGCCGGACTTTCGGGAGGAAGCCCGATGAAAACCGGTGTCGCTTCGGTTAAGCTGGCGTTGGCCGGATTCATTGTCCCGTTCATGTTTATGTACAATGAACAGCTCTTGCTTGAGAACGTCACCTTCCTCAGCGGGCTACAGGTGGTCATCACCTCCTGCATCGGCGTGGTGCTGATCAGCGCCACGGTGGAAGGCTATCTGTGGGGCAGGCTGAACCTCTTCTTCCGGTTGCTTTCTTTTTGCGCGGCGCTGCTGCTGATTGACAGTAAATTGGTCACCGATCTCATCGGCGTGGGCTGTCTGGTGCTTATCATTCTGGTGCAGAAGTTTTATGTTTCTAAGAAGGATGGCGCGAATTCTGCCGTTGCCTGACGCCGCAATTACCGCTTTTTCATTTCTTTCTCTTTCAACAATCCCATAAAACGGAAAGGCCCTGCTCGGCATACGAG
>CAZVAV010000264.1:0-3638 GCA_964625135.1 uncultured Oscillospiraceae bacterium
AATCGGTTTCCCTCCTTGGTCATCCTCAGGAAAAAGCGCAATCATTCAGGGTGGATCTCCCGAAACAATACCGCTTCTAAAAATACATACAGATATACGTTATCATTTTACTGCACAATTCTACCTGTGTCAATTTGATTTGAGGATTTGCCTGTTTACAAATCAATCTGATGTGTTATAATTAAAAATTTAGTTTGACCGCTTGCAAAACAGAAGCAATTGTGCGCCGCCATTTTATGTGCTAAAATAAGCTGCAAAGCCACGCTTCCAATTTTTGAAACGAGGTGTAGTCCATGCTTCGTATCGCCATCTGTGACGATCAGCCGGATCAGCTTGCACTGATTCGAGCTGTGGTTCAACGCTATTTCTCCGACCGGCCGGACTGCAATATTCAAATCGACCTGTTTGATCATTCACTTTGCTTTCTGGAGCATCTCGATAAAACCGGCAGCTATGATATCGCGCTGCTGGATATCTGTATGCCCGGCATCCTTGGCACCGAGGTGGCGAGGGAAATTCGTAAGCGGGGGGATAAAACGGAGATTGTTTTTCTCACGACCAGCGACGAGTTCGCTGTGGACGCCTTTGCGCTTAAGGCTGCGCATTATCTGATCAAGCCCTTTACGCAGAAGGAATTTGATGAGGCGATGAATCGGGTGATGGGTCGTTTCTCGTCCGGCGTATCGAAGCAGTTGACCCTTAAAACCGCAGGCGGGGAGCTTCGCAGCGTGGAAATCAGCGAAATTCAGTATATTGAAAGCTGCGCCCACGGGCAGACCGTCCACATCAGGGAGGGGGAGCTTATGGAATCCCGCCGCAGCCTTTCGCGTCTGCTCGAAGAGCTGGAGGAGCTTTCGCCCGGCCAGTTTATCGCGCCCTATAAGGGCTATCTTGTCAACCAGAAGGCGATCGCGACCATCGAGCCAAAGCGCATCCTTTTGCGCTGCGGCGCGGAGATTCCCATCCCGCGCGGCAGCTTTCGCGAAATACAGACGAGATACTTTTGCTATCAGTTTCGACCTTATCCATAGTGATCTCGCGTGAAACCGTCCTCGATCGATTCGCAAAGGCTATCTGTTTGCCAGACGCAGACAGGTAGCCTTTGCGTTTTCTTTTGCGTGGGTCTGGATTTCATTTCCTTCTATCGCAATCGAGCAAAGCAAAATTTGGGAACAAAAGGCAAAAAGTGCATTTCGTGCAGTTTGATGTCGGTTTCGTGCAAAAATCGACACAGAAAAACAAAAATCTGTTATTTTCAAAGTGTGAATCTGCATGTCGCAAGGGGGTGAGCAAATGATCCGCCAATCCGCCGACCATACCCACGAGGTGGAAAATCGCCTCAAGGCCATTCGCGTTCTGCGGTGGGACGGCTGCGCCTTTTTCTGCCGACGAGAAGGCTGTATCATGGCCTTGCGGCACTGCGAATATTGCAGCTATGGAAGGTTTGATCTTGAAGGGGAGGACGAGAACAAGCCCGGTCTTTGTAAGTTTAAGTGATAGTGTGTTTCAGGCAATCGAATGACAGAAGGGGATACAAACATGAAACAACTCATGAGCATGATTCTGGCAGTTACCATGATCTTTAACATGCTACCGTTTACGCTGCTTGCGGACGGACACGCATCGGGAGGAGAATTCTTGCTCGATTCGGCGGCCGTTCCTGCCCCGCTTGACAGCGGCATCAGCGGCGAGCTTGCGGATTACGTCTCGGTGTGTAAGCAGCTTTTGCTTGCGCGGCATTTTGCCGCGCAAGATAACGCAACCGAGGCACAGAAAGAAAAGTCCGAGCGGCTGGAGGAGACCTTCCTTCGCTTGATGGAGCCGGTTCGCGCTCGATATGAGGTGTATACCGAGCTTTCCTCCAAGGAGCGCGAGGACAAAAGCATCATCGCCGAATATGCCTTTGAGCTTGCTGTCTGCCAAGCGGTGGATCGGCTGCTCGACGGCAAATATGACTGTACCTGTGAGAGCGCCTGCACCGAGGAGCAGCATTCCGGGGACTGCCTGCGCTGCGTGCTCGACGGCATCGAGGACTGTGCCGGAGAAAAGCCCTGCACCTGTGCGACCCACTGCATCGCGGGGCTTGATTCGGGCGAGGGCATCGACCCCGACTGCCCCGCCTGCTCCGCCAAGGACGCGGATGTGAACGCGGTCTGCAAGGGCGCGGCGCTGACCCTTTTGAATCTCGGTAATGCAGAAGCCCAGTGGGGCGTGGCGGGTACGGGAGATGCCGTGCCGACCGATTGGGCGGGCAGCGGCACGCTTGACGATGCCATGACCTACGCAAACGGCCTTGCGAGTGGCACGGCGTATATTCAGCTGCAAAAGGACGTGACCACCACCGCCACGCTGACGTTTGACGATGGCAAAATCACCGTGCTTGATCTAAACGGCAAGACCATCGACGCCAATGACGGCGCGTTTAGCGCGCTGACCGTCGGCGGCGATGTCACCCTGACCGACGCCGGAAGCACGGATGTGGCAGCGCAGGGAAAAATCACCGGCGGCCGGGGCACTGCGGTTGTCATTCCCGGTGTACAAACCACGCAATGCGGTGGCGGCGTGTATGTGACCGGCACCTTCCTCATGAAGGGCGGACGCATCACCGGCAACACTGCGATTGGCGGCGGCAGCGGCTTGGGGAACTACCTTGGGTCAGGTGGCGGTGTGTACGCGAAGCAAGGCGCTGCCTTTACCATGACCGGCGGCGAGATTTCGGACAATCAAGCAAACGGCTCGGTCGGTGGCTCCGGCGGCGGTGTGTTCGTGTATGACCACTTCCTCATGGAGGGCGGCAGCATCACCGGAAACACTGCGCAGAGCGATGGCGGCGGCGTACACAGCAGTGGTACGTTCACCATGACCGGCGGTAGCATCACCGGCAACAGTGTGCAAAAGAGTGAATATACTGGCGGCGGCGTGGTTTTTTATAACGCGATCACCGTGGGCGGTAAGGCGATCATTTCCGGCAATACCGCGGGGACAACAAGCCCTGTTGCCTGCAACCTGTATCTGGCCGGAAATCAGTTCGTTACCGTCCAGCCAAGTCTGACGGAGGGCGCATCAATCGGCGTGACCACCCCCTTCGCGCCGCAAGAGGGCTCTCCCGTGAACATCACGAAAAAGAACAGCGCCGACCTTAGCGAATATTTCACGAGCGACAACAGCAGCTATCACACGCAAAACGGCGCGGACAATGTGGTGCAGCTTGCCTTCGGTTCAGGCGATGAGGCTATGTGGGGCTTGGCAGGTGCAAACGAAGCTGTGCCGACCACTTGGCTGGGGAGCGGAAAGCTTACCGACGCCGTGGCCTACGCCAACGCCCTCACCGAAGGCACGGCGTATATTCAGCTGCAAAATAGCATAGCCAACTCTCCCAGACTGGTATTTCATACAAATCAATCCACTGTGCTGGATCTCAACGGGAAGAGCCTCGGTCGGTCTCTCTACGCGAATCCTGATCTTCTGATCAGCGAGGGCAGCTTCACCCTGACGGACACCAGCACGACGAACGTGGAACAGCAGGGAAAAATCTCTCACCATGTAATACTGGGTGACGAGTACCCCGTGTTCACCATGCGGGGCGGAACAATTACCGACGTCTATAACACTGGTCATTATAATCAAAGTGCCGTGAC
>CAZVAV010000265.1:0-3598 GCA_964625135.1 uncultured Oscillospiraceae bacterium
GCCCTCCATGTCTGTGATGGTCGAATGGATGATTCTGCGCTCATAGGGGTTCATTGGCTCAAGGGTGACGCTCCGGCGGGAGCAGCCCCCGACGTCGAGATGACCGGGCGCGGCAACCAGATGACCTTCACCGGCGACAACGGAAATATCCCCGAGCGCGGGCGCTATTTGCTCTATGCGATGGCCTACGACGGCAGCTCACCGGCGGCTGACCCCAACTACATCTATTCCCGCGTGGCGACGCTGACCGTCATCGACTTCAATACCATTGAGGGCACGGTGACCCGAGACGGCGCGGAGGTCGAGGGCGCGACGGTGGAGCTGCTGCCGGTCGAAACTCCCGCCTATCCCCCCTTTACCGACAGCACCAACCCCCAGACCACCCTAGCGGACGGCAAGTACAAATTTGAACAGGTGCCGGACGGAAAATACAAGCTCATCATCACCCTGCCGGGTGGTGGTAAGGTTGTGGCCGGGCCGTATGATTTTCCGAGAAGCGACCCGAGCAAGCCGATCGACATTGTGGTTCCGACCGAGCCGGTGCTTACCGTCACCGAGCAGCCGCAGGATGTGCGGGTGAAGAAGGGCGAGGCGGCAAGCCTTAACACCGCCGCGGTCATCAGCACGACCGATTCGGTCACCTATCAGTGGTACAGCAACACCAAGCTGTCCACCACCGGCGCGACCAAGGTGAGCGGCGCGACCTCCGGTGCCTACACCCCCGCAACCACGGCAAAGGGAATTGCCTATTATTACTGCGTGATAACGGCGGGAGAAAAGACCGCCAGCACCCGGATTGCCAAGGTGGACGTCTGGGCCAACATGACCATCAAGGGCACCGTGACCGACAGCAGCAAGAACCCGGTCAAGGGCGCAATTGTCACCCTCTCGCCCACGGCGGGCACCAGCACCAACCCGCAGACCACCGCCGCGGACGGAAAATATGAGTTTGTCGAGCTGCCCGAGGGCAAATACACGATTACCGTTGTGCTTCCGGGCGGCGGCGGAGAGATCGTGATTCCGCTCGACCTGCCAAAGGATCTGCCGCCTGCCCCCGGCGAGCTGCCGATTGTTGTGCCCGTAAAGCCGACGATTTCCATCAAGCAGCAGCCCCGCAGCATGACCGTTGCCATCAACGACACGGCCGTGCTTGGCGTTACGGCGACCGTAACCCCCAATGATCCCCTTGTTTACCAGTGGTACAAAACCACGACCGGCAAAACGGCGGACGGCGTCGCCATTGACGGCGCGACCGGTGCTTCCTACAACGCGCCGACCACCGCGAAGGGCGAAAGCGGTTACTACTGCGTCATCCGGGCGACCGGCGCGGACGCGGTGACCACCAAGGTTGCAAAGCTCACCGTGCGCAGAACGCCGGTGACCAACCTCATGACCATCGAGGGCGACGTGGTGGACGATGCAAAGAGGCCGGTGGAGGGCGCGATCGTGACCCTCTTGCCCAAGGCGGGCACCAGCGACAATCCCCAGACCACCGGCGCGGACGGACACTACAGGTTTGAGAACCTGCCCGATGGAAAGTACACGATCACCGTGAAGCTGCCCGGCGGCGGCACCATCACCAAGGAGATCATCATCGACGACGGTGAGATCACGCCCAAGCAGCCGAGCGACATCGTCGTTCCGGCAACAAACAGCATCACCATCTCCGCGCAGCCCAAGGATGTGAGCATGACCGCCGGCATGACCGCTCTGTTCACCGTCCGGGCAACGGCGACTAAGGCGGAGGTGTCCTATCAGTGGTACAAGAACACTGCCAATGAAAATTCCGGCGGGACAAAGCTGGACGGGGAAACCGCCGCGCGGCTCTCGCTGCCCGATCAGGCGGTGGGCGAAGGCTATTACTACTGCGTGGTCAGCTCGAAGGATGCACAGGATGCGATGTCGAATGCCGCCCGGCTGATCGTCACCAAGGCGGGCGGCACCAACGGCAATCTGAGCGGTGAAGTCACCGACGACAACAACGACCCGGTTGCCGATGTTGCGGTTAAGCTGATGAAAAACGGCACCGACGGCGACCAGTTCGGCTCCACCGTCTACACCGACGAGAACGGAGCGTTCGAGTTCGCCGCAATTCCCTATGGCAGCTACAGCCTTGTGGCGGAAAAGGATACGCAGATTATCACCAAGCAGATCGGCATTAAAAGGCCGAGTACCACCGAAAACCTGATTCTGCCCAGCGGCGGCAAAACCACCAAGGTGGAGGTCGCGGCGGGTGCGCCTTCCACGGCGGCGGAAAACCTCGACGAGCTGTTTACGGCGGACGACACCGCGATTGCCAAGCAGGCAGGCGCGAAGGTGGAACTCAAGCTGGAGGTGGCAAGGGTGGAAGCTCCCGACGACAAGGCGGACGTGGACGGCGCATTGGGAGAAAACCAGGTCGTCGGCCTGTATCTGGATGCCAAGCTGCTCAAGACCATCACCGGCACGGTGACCGATAACGGCTCGGAGTACATCCAGCCCCCCGCAGGGCAGACGGTGCGCCTTGTCCTTGATATCCCCGAGGGGCTACAGGGGAAAGCGCCCTATCAGGTGCTCCGCGTGCACAACGGCGCTGTATTTGCGTTGAAAACCGACTATGACGCCGGGCTGCAAACCCTCTCGGTGGATGCCGACGCATTCTCTACCTACGCGATTGTCTATACCGAAGCCAGTGGCGGCGACAATCCCGGCGGTGGCGACAAGCCCGGCGGGAACGGCGGCGGAGGCGACGGAAGCGACAGCAGCTCCTCTGAAACCGGAGACGCATATGATTTCTGGGTCACCGTAAAGGAACAGATTGAAAAAGCGGATGCCAACAGCGTCATCAAGGTCAATGCCAAGGATTATGACAGGATGCCGGTCATCGTGATGAACGCACTGCGCGGGCAGAAGGTCACGCTGGTGATCGACTGGAACGGCGGCGCTGCGATCACGATTCCCGCAGGCATGGCACAAACGCCGGAAGCAAATCGGGTTTACTATCCGCTCTCGCTGCTGCTTCAGCTTTATCAGAACGCGGCATTTGTTCAGTCGCCGAAGGATGAGCTCAATCCCGGAACAGGCGGCACGGGCTACATCGAATACACAAACGGCGCGAAGATTTCCGTCACCGGAGCTCTGCTTGAGCTGGAGGCTTCCAAGACGGCAAGTCTCAGCACGGATACGCCGTTTGAGGCAACCCCGTCGACACAGGGCTTTGAGCAGGACGCATTTGCGACCAAATCCGAGAGCACTGACCATGCTATCCTATGGATTCTGTTGGCCGCAGCGCTGACAACCGGCGCAGCCGTGTTCTACAGAAAAACAAAGGCCAATCCGCGGGAAGGGAAGGAGAGTGGGCAATGAGCCGCTATCAAGTCATGCTGACGCCCGAGCTGGATGCAGCGTGTCAGGAGGTGGCAAACGACCTGAATATGTCAATGGAGCAGGTATTGTCCTCGGCGGTTCAGCTTTATATGCAACGCCTGACCTTGGAATCCTATCAAAGCTTTACCGATATCGATCGTGCTCGCGATTACCGACAGAGGTACAAACCAAAATCCGAATAATAAGACAGAGCACCTAACGGTAATGAGGACAATAGTGATTGGCTCCTTTC
>CAZVAV010000266.1:0-3589 GCA_964625135.1 uncultured Oscillospiraceae bacterium
CTATCGTCGTTATTCCTCGGCCGATGCAATGGCGGCCACCGTCTCGGTAGATGGAAATAGCCTGCTGACCATCGACCTCGCCGAGGATGCCGAGCCCTACGAAATTTCCTTGGAGGAGCTGGCTGGGCTTGCAATGATACTGGAGGTTCGGGATCATGCGGTGCGGGTGCTGCGTTCCGACTGCCCCGATCAAATCTGCGTCCATTCCGGATGGCTTTCAAAGGATATGGATATCGCGATCTGTATGCCAAACCGGGTCTCGGTTGTGGTCTCCAACGTATCGGAGGCGGAGCATCTGCGCACGGGCGGATGATGCTTCGACAACGCCAAAGGGGCTCCGCGTTGACGCGGAGCCCCTTTGGAGGAAAAAATAAATGAAAAAAGGAGAACGTTGTTTAGGCCGCCGAAGCGTCTTGATTGGCGGGTCGTTGGGGACGGGCTTGCCCGCCCGCTTCACCGAGCGGGTTGCCGCCCATCCTTTCGCCGTGGCCGCGACCGCCGTCCATTCTGTCAAAGCCGCCTGCCGCCGCGGCCGATCCGTCGCTGTTGATGGCGGTACTGCTTTCCGAAAGGGTGACGGTGCAGAGGGCTTCGCCGAGCGAGGAAACCGAGTCGGCCAGACCGTCGGTTTTGCCGTTTCCGTCGGGATTCGCCGAGAGGGTATCGCTTTGACCCAGAGCGAGCCTCGGGGATGAAAGCAGAATGGTTTCAAACTGCCGCTGTGGCGCGAAGGAAAGGATCAGTCCGCCGCTTGCGTCGGTGAGGGTGATCGCAGTCCCTGCCGCCTGCGCGAAGGAGAACCGGACAAAGAGGCTCGGCTGGGTCGAGCCGGAGGAGGCCGATTGCGCCATTGAGGCGGAGCCTGCCGCCGCGACGATTCCGCCGCCAAGCAGAAATTCGCCGTCGTAGTCGAGCGCGCCATCCCCGCCGCTGGTCGGGCCGTTGACCAGAACGGTGCCGCCGTTCTGGATGATCGAGCCGTTTGCGTCGATGCCGTCGCCCGAGGCAGTGACGACGAGCAGGCCGCCGTTGATGGTGATATCGCAGCCCTGATCGCCCGAAAAGCGGTCTGCCCCGACGCTTTTATCGCTGTCGCCCGCCGCGTTGATGCCATCGTCCCGGGCGATCAGACGAATTTCTCCGCCGTTGAGAACCACGCTGTTGCCCTCGATTCCCTCGTAGCTGCGCAGAATATCGATCGAGCCGTCGTTGACGGTGGTCACGCTGTCGGCATGAATTCCGTCGTCGTCGGTGGTAATGACCAAGGCGCCGTTATGGATGGTGAGGTCGCTGTTGGCATGAAGCGCGTCGTCAAGGCAGTCAAGGGTAAAGGTGCCGCCGTAGAGGGTCAGGTCGCCGCCGGCCTTGATGCCCTTGGCACTGGCGCTTTCCGTTTGGGAAGCGGCGTTCTCGGTCGGGGCATCCCGGAAGCCCCCGGCGAGAGGCTCGGGCGGCGTACCCTGCGAGGCGTCGGGCGTCATGCCGGGCTGACGATTCGCCCTGCCGCCCGTCTCCTTCGCTCCTCCCCGGTCGTTGCCTTGGGTTGCGGTGTTGACCGAGCCGCCCGCGGTGGTAATGGTGAAATCGCCGCCACCGATGTCGAGCGCGGTTTCCGCTTGGATTCCGTCGCACCCGGCGGTGATGGCAAAGACGCCGCCGTCAATGGCAACCCAGCCCTTTTCCGTTTCCTGATCGTTATTTGCTTTGATCCCGTCGTTTCCGGCGGTAAGCGTAAAAGCGCCGTCGAGAATCGAAACCGAATCCTTGCCGCGCAGCGCGTCGTTGACCGCTTCGACGGTGATGCTGCTGCCCAGAACCGTCAGATCATCCTTCGACGCGATTCCGTTACGGTAGTTGGCCGAAACGGTGAGGCTGCCGGCGCCGTTGATGGTCAGATCGTCCTTTGAGAACAGAGCCGCGTCCGGCTCGTCCTCCCCTTCGGCAAAGGTGTATTGCGCCGCGTCGGTCAGAGCGTTTTTGCTGCCATCCATAAGCGTAAGGATCAGCTTGTCGCATTGCTTGACATAAAACGGCGAGCCGGTGCTGCTGGCAATCGACGCGTTCTCAAAAAACACATGAACCGAATCGGTCTTTTGGGCGTCGATCAGCAGCTGGCCGTCGGAAAGCTCGCCGGTGACGAGATAATCGCCCGCGCTCTGAATGGTAACGGTGCTGTCCGAAATGACCGCGCCGCTGCCCTGCACGCTCCCGGAGCTGCCCGAGAGGGTGATTTTGGTGACGCCGCTGCCATAGGCGGTGTTGTAGTCCTCCTGCTTGTAGCTTCCGAACAATTGCGTCTGTGAGGATTGCTGGGGCTGTGAGGCGGCCGGGGAAGAGGCGCTTCCGCCCGGGGCAAGCTGGCTGCGGCCGGTGACCGCAAAAGCGGTGAGCAGCGCGAGGATGCGAAGTGAGGGCTTGTTCATGTCCATTTCTCCTTTTGTCAAAGCTCGTCCCGACCGATGCCGGTCAGCGAACAGATAATCGTGAGGTTTCCGTTGCGGCAGCGAAGCTGATCCAAAAACTCCTTTTCCTGCTTCGCGTCCTTCAGATCGATCTCGTAGCGCAGCTCAAAGAGACTGCCCAGATTGGTGGTGCGCACCCGCAGCAGCCGGGCCGAGCGGGTATAGCGTGCAAAAAGGTCGTCGAACAGCCCGGCGTAGTCGAGATCCTCCGGGATGCTGATCTTGAGCTCCCGCGCCGAGCCCGGCTGTTCCCCGAAGCGGCAAACGGTGAGCAGGACGGTGCACGCCCCGATGATCAGCAGAAACAGCAGCGCATAAAAGAGGTAGCCCATCGCGGTTGCCAGCCCGATCGCCATCGCGAAGAAGATGCTGCTGATTTCACGGGCGCCGCCCGGCACCGATCGAAACCGCACCAGTGAAAAAGCGCCCAGCACGGCGACCCCGGTGCCGAGGTTGCCGTTGACCAGCGTGATCACCACCTGCACCATCGCGGGCAGCAGGGCGAGGGTGACCACAAAGTTGCGGTGATAGCTGTTGCGAAACATATAGATGCCGGCGACCCCGAGCCCGAGCAGAATCGAGACCCCGGTGCAGAGCAGCAGGCTTTGCAGGCTGACCACGCCGGACGGGGTGGTGGTAAGAAAGCTCTGAAAAACGCTCTCAAGCACAGAAAATCCCTCCCTTTGACAACGGCATTCCGGCCAGCTTCTCCTGATAGATTTTTCCGTACTTAGAGAAGGAAACCGGATAGATGCCCAGCTCGCTTAAGCATCTCGCGAGCCAGAGCGGCATACTGCCGCAGAGCTTGATTTCCATCAGCCTTGTGTCCTTCGCAAGAAGCGGCGCGCCCCAGTCGCCCATGGCCAGCTCGACCGAGGTGGTTCTCCAGCGAATCGCCTCGTCAAAGGTAATGCGCAGCCCCGGGTTTTCGTTGCCGTAGAGGGCAATTCGGTCATAGGCGAGAAAAACCTTGGGAGAGGGCTGATAAAGCGCGAGAAACCAGTCGATCTCCCGCAGAATCTGACTATCGTGACCCGGCTTGGAGGCGCCGGACAAAAACGCCTCGGCCTCGGCCAGCTCCAGCCGCTCTCGGCGCTTATAGACGGTGCCGGAGCATTTTTTCTTCA
>CAZVAV010000267.1:0-1513 GCA_964625135.1 uncultured Oscillospiraceae bacterium
AATAAAGACCGAGGGACTGATCAGCCCCTTGATCGGATGATTCCAGCGCACCAGCGCCTCGGCGCCGATCAGCTCGTTGGTGGAATAGCGGTATTGCGGCTGAAAATAAACCTCAAATTCCCCCTGCGCGAGAGCCACGGTCATCAAGCTGACCATCTCCTGCTCCAGCATCAGCCGATCGCGCAGCATTGCGTCGTAATAGGCGAAGCGCCGCCCGTACCGCCCTTTGACGGTACGCAGCGCCAGCAGGGCACGGTCGCACATGAGGCCGACATCGGTGGAAGGATCCTCGACCAGATAGACCCCGAAGCAGGCATTAAAACGGAAATCGGAGGGATAGCGCTCAAACCACCGATCGACCCGCTGAACCAGCTTTAAAATCGAAAAGTCCTCCTCGCGGCAGAAGAGCGCAAAGTGATCCCCCTCAAGTCGACAGTACAGCATGCCGGGGCGCACCGATTTGCGCAGCGCCCCGGCAATTCCAATCAGAAGCTGATCCCCCGCCTCGATTCCGTAAAGGTCGTTATACACCTTGAAGCGGTCGATATCCCCACGAACCATCACATATCGCACGCCGGGATTGGCATCGAGCATCTCCCGGGCACAGCGGTAAAAGGCGCGTTTGTTGTAGATTCCGGTCAGGTCGTCGTGCTCGGTGAGAAAGCGAAGCTCACTCTGATGCACCTCGCCGGCACGGCGCTGCGCCTCAAGCAGGCGGTTGGTTTCATCCGCCGCCTCCTTCTGGGCGAGCGCGCTGCGCAGTTCACGATTGGCCTCCTCCAGCCGCCGTGCGCCGCTGCGCCGCAGCATCAATATGGTAAGCAGCGCGGCAAAAATCATTGACGCCAGCATCAGCAACACAAAAATAGGCAGCCAGAACCGGTGCCAAAAATCCACCATTGTGCGTCCCCCTTTCAATTTCACGACCGACACTATCCTAACACATTCCGGAATGGACTTCAATAAAAGAGAATTTTATCTATAATTTTTGTGCATTTTTACAAAATTCCTGCATAAATTTCCACATTTAAGATATCAAGCCAAAAAATCCCTGCCAAAGCAAAGTTCGGCAGGGATTTATGAATGCTTTTAGAGCCCTCATCGCCCCTCGGCGGAGACGGGAGAAAACAGGATCAGTCCTTCTCCGGCGGGCAACACGTTCTTTTCACCCGGGCCGTAGAGCACCACCGCGTCAGAGGGGTTCCAGCCGGGCGAAAGCCGCACCGGGCGGGGGGAAGCCCCCCGGTTGACCGCCACAAAGAGCGAGCCGGTCTCCCCAAAGCGGACAAAGGAACAAACCTCGCGGTCGATCTCAACCAGCGAGCATTCCGCCGTGGCCAGCAGGTCGCGATACCCGCCGCGCAGCGCACCGAGGGTGCGAAACCATTCGACGAGCGGCAGATTCTCCTTTCCCCACGGATAGCAGCCCCGGTTAAAGGGATCGCGGTAGCCGGTCAGCCCCGCCTCGTCGCCATAATAAAGGCAGGGGGTGCCGGGCAGAAAATACTGAAGC
>CAZVAV010000267.1:1523-3582 GCA_964625135.1 uncultured Oscillospiraceae bacterium
CTTCTGATACACCTTGGGGTCAAGCGCGTTGTGCGCCGACTGCCACTCCCGGGAGGAGCCGGCATCCGGCTCACCCGCCAGCGCGGTAATCGCGCGCGGAATGTCATGGGTCGTCAGCGAATTCATCAACGCGTTGCGAACCGGCGCGGGATAATTTTCCCGTTGGGTCAGCAGCGTCGCGTAGAGCGAATAGGCGTCCCCCGACCGGACAAAGGCCAGAATCGCATTGGTCAGCGGGTAGTTCATGACGCTGGAAAGCTGGTCGCCCAGCAGGTAACGGCGGCGCACCCCATAGCTCAGCTTATTCGACGCATCCTCCCACACCTCCCCAATGATGGGAGCGTCGGGATGCTGCCGCCTGACCGCGTGGCAGATGGCGTCGAGCGCCGGATCGGGCAGCTCGTCGGCGACATCCAGCCGCCAGCCCGAGACCCCGGCGCGCATCCAATGGTCGATGACCCCGTCCGCCCCGGTGAGAAAGCGCAGATAATCGGGGTTCTGCTCATCGAGCTCCGGCAGTGTTTCAAAGCCCCACCAGCTTTGATACCGGTCGGGATAATGGGAAAAACGGTACCAGCTCTTATAGGGGCTTTTGGGGTCGCGATAGGCTCCCGTGGTTTCGCCGTAGCGCCCCTCGCGGTTAAAATAGACGCTGTCCGACCCCGTGTGCGAGAATACCCCGTCGAGGATGACCGCGATTCCCCGTTCCTTCGCCTCGGCGCAGAGCGCCCGCAGATCCTCCTCGTTTCCAAGCAGCGGATCGACCGCCCGGTAATCGGCGGTGTTGTAGCGGTGGTTTTGATGCGCCTCAAAAATCGGATTCAGGTAGAGCGCCGTTACCCCGAGCGATTGCAGATAGGGCAGCTTCTGCCGGATGCCCTCGAGGTCGCCGCCAAAATAATCGTCGCAGCGCACCTTGCCCGCATCGTCGGGTCGCCAGCCCGGCTCGCCGCCCCAGTCCTCCCGAAGAATCCGGTCGGCGGGGACATTTTGCTTTGGCGTTTGGCTTTTACAAAAGCGGTCGGGGAAGATCTGATAGATCAGCCCTCCCGCAAGGGAGGAGGGCGCCCGCATCGCCGGGTCGTAGACGGTCAGCTGCCAATGCTCGGTAAACTCCCCCGCAAAGCCGCCCTCACAAAGGTTTTTGCCCCGCAGCACCGATTCCCTGCGGTCGCCGAAGCCCACATCAAACCGGTAGAAGAGCAGCGCCGGCGCCGGCGGCGTGAAGCGCACGGTATACCATACCTGAGCGGGCTCGTCACGCAGCAGGGTCATCGGCGAAATCAAGAGGGGCGTTTCCCAGCAATCGGCGGCATAGACCAGCAGACGCGGGGCGTGCGCGCCGCTGCGTTTGGGAAGCCGCAGGTTGAGGCGCACCTCCTCACCCGCTCCGACAGCGCCCAGCGGAGCCTTAAATTCCTCCGACAGACTGTCGAAGCAGATAAAATCAGGTCGGTTCAAATGCAGTTACTCCTTCTAATTCACAAGACCCCAGATATCCCGGGCATAATCCATCACTGCCCGGTCGGCACAAAAGACGCCCGACGCGGCGGTATTGCGCAGGCTCTTTTGGGCAAAGCCGGTGCGATCCAGCCAGATGTCGTTCGATTGCTTCATCACCTCGCGATAGGCGGCAAAATCGGCCAGCGCCATATAGCGGTCGGTGTAGCGCAGCGCGTCGTACAGCTCACGGAAATGATCGCCCAGCTCGCCGGAAAGCAGCGCGTCGAGAGCGGCGCGAAGAACCGGGTCGTTCTGATAGAGCGCACCGGGGTCGTAGCCCAGACCGCGAAGCTCCTCGACCTCATTCGCCCGCATCCCAAAGATCAGCTCGTTTTCCATCCCGGCCGCGTCACAGATTTCGACGTTGGCCCCGTCGAGGGTGCCGATGGTGAGCGCGCCGCCGAGCATCAGCTTCATATTGCCGGTGCCCGAGGCCTCGGTTCCGGCGAGTGAAATTTGCTGGGAATAGTCGGCCGAGGGCATCAAAAGCTCCGAGAGGGTAACCCGGTAATTTTCAAGAAACACAAGCTTAATTCGGCCTCTGACCGCCTCGTCC
>CAZVAV010000268.1:0-3573 GCA_964625135.1 uncultured Oscillospiraceae bacterium
GTGGTCGGAGTGGGGAGACTCGAACTCCCGGCCTCTTGGTCCCGAACCAAGCGCGCTACCAAACTGCGCTACACCCCGGAATGCTGAACAGCCTAATTAATATATCACACCGATGCCCAAAAAGTCAAGAGATGCAAGCGCAAAATCAAGTTTTTTTGCAGCAATTGACATCGGGAGAAAAAAGCTTGGTCGGCGATTGTACTTTTTCCCAAAAGCCGCTATAATAAAAGCCAATGACCGCTTGGAAAGGGAGGATTGCCGTGCTCGCAGCGATCAGCAGTTTTGGGCTTTGCGGGATCGACGCGTTTCCGGTGACGGTGGAGGCTGATCTCTCCCGTGGGCTGCCCGCCTTCGATCTGGTAGGACTGCCCGACGCGGCAGTCAAGGAAGCGCGCGACAGGGTGCGAGCCGCGATGCGCAACGCGGGGATGCAATTTCCCACCGCAAGGATTATTGTCAACCTCGCCCCCGCCGATACCAAAAAGAGCGGAACCGCCTATGATCTGGCCATTCTGCTCGCGGTGCTCAAGGGCTCCGGCGCGCTTGATGCCGATTTGACCAACATCGGCTTTCTTGGGGAGCTTTCGCTGGGCGGGGAGCTGCGCGGATTGCCCGGCGTATTGCCGATGGTTCTGGGCGCTGGGTCGCTTGGGATGCGCGAGGTGATTATTCCCTACGACAATGCGGCGGAGGGCGCGGTGGCGCGGGACGTGACCGTCTACGCGGCCAAAACGGTCACCGAGGTGTTGCGGCACCTGCGCGGAGAGCAAAGGCTTCCGCGCTGCGACGCCCTTCCCTTCGAGCCTGTTTTCATCCCGCCCATCCCCGACTATGCGGAGGTCAAGGGGCAGGCGGAGGCAAAGCGGGCGCTCACCGTCGCGGCGGCGGGGCTGCATAATCTGTTGCTGCTCGGCCCGCCCGGATCGGGCAAAAGTATGCTTGCCCGGCGTCTGCCCTCGATTCTGCCCCACCTTGACTACGCCGAGCGGGTTGAGACGACCAAGCTTCATTCGGTGGCGCGGCTGCTGCCCCGCGGGGTTGGGTTGATGGAGGAGCGGCCGTTTCGCTCACCCCACCACAGCGTATCGGCCGCTGGGATGACCGGCGGCGGCTCCTCCCCGCAGCCCGGGGAGGTATCGCTCGCGCACAACGGGGTGCTTTTTCTGGACGAGCTTCCGGAATTTCAGCGCCCGGTCATGGAGGGGCTTCGCCAGCCGCTCGAGGATGGGGAGGTCACCATCTCGCGGGTCGGCGCGCGGGTCACCTACCCGAGCCGCTTTATGCTGGTTGCGGCGATGAATCCCTGCCCCTGCGGCTTTTTCGGGCATCCGTCAAAGCCCTGCTTCTGCAAGTCGTCCTCGATCGAACGCTATCTCAATCGGGTCAGCGGCCCGTTGCTCGACCGGATCGACATCCACCTTGAGGTTCCGGCCATCGATTACCAGAGCCTGACCGATCATGTGCCGGGACGTTCCTCGACCGAGATGCGCCAGGAGGTTGCCCGCGCCCGCGCCCGTCAGCTGGAGCGCTTTTCTCAGCTGGATGCGCCGGTTTTTTCCAACTCCGCCATTCCTCGGGCGCTGCTTGAACGCTGCTGTCCGCTCACTGAGGAGGCACAGCAGCTGCTGCGGCTTGCCTTTGACCGCCTTGGTCTTTCGGCAAGGGGGTACGACCGCATTTTGAAGGTGGCTCGCACCATTGCCGATCTCGACGGCTGTGAAACAATTGACAGCAGCCATGTTGCCGAAGCGGTGCAATACCGCACGCTTGACCGAAAATACTGGAACCGATAAGGAGGCGTCCCCCATGAATCCCCTTTCCTTTGAATACAAAATTTCCGTCCGGGAATACCATTCGGCTCTTTACTTTGGCCTTGCCACCCGCTACCGCAACATGCTGCGGATCTTTATTGTGGTTTCGGCGGTTGCGCTCATCTGCTACCTTGGCGGCCTGTTCGGGATCATCCCGGTCATCGCGTTTCCTTCCTACATTTTTTTGGGCTATCTGGTCTGGCTGTCCTTTTCGCTCGCCCGGATTGAGCACGGGGTACTCAAAATGCTCAAGAATCCTCAAAACCCGTTGCGGACTACCATCCGGCTGGAGGTTGTCCGCGATCAGCTCAAGGTGGAAACCCCGCATAACCATGAAAAAGCGTCGCATCAGCTTTCTCAGCTCTTTCTTGTTTTCGAGCTGTCAAATCTGTTTTTGATTTATCTCGACCCGATCAACACGATCATTCTGCCGCACCGGACGATGGATGCCGCGCAGCGCTCGGCGCTTCGGGAGCGCTTTCAGGCTCAGCTGCACGATCGGTTCCAAAGCCGCTTTGGCTACCTCAAGGCGCCCAAGCTTCGCCCGCTTACCGGGCAGAAGAAGAAATTTTTTTAGCTCAAACCAAAAACCGGCCCCGCACTGGGACCGGTTTTTTCATTCGGCTGCTTGCTGGGAGAACAGCGCGTAGGTGTTCTTTTGGCGTTTTGCCCGATAGAGGGCGCGGTCGGCTTTATCCAAAAGCTCCTGAAAATCCGTCGCGTCGTTCGGATAGAGCGCCACCCCAATGCTTTTTGTCACCTGATGGGTGTTGTCGGTGGATTTGAGCAGCTTATCGAGCTTTTGCAGCAGGAGGCTGTTTCCCGGTAGGTCGCTCAATAAAACGATAAACTCATCACCGCCGAACCGACCGACAATATCAGTCTTGCGAAAGATAGTTTTCAGATGATCCGCGACGCTTTTGAGAACCTGATCCCCCGCAATATGGCCGTAGGTATCATTGATTTCCTTGAAGTTATCCAGATCAAACAGAATCAGCGCATGTGTTTTGCCAATCCCCTCGTTGAGCCGCTTGCGAATCAGCGCTTCGGCATGAATTTTCGTGTATAGGCAGGTAAAGCCGTCAAGCTTGGACTCCCGTTCGAGAAGCTCGGCTCTAGCTTTCATCTCGCTGATGTCGGTGATCACACCGATCATTCTGACCGGGACGCCCTCCTCCATAATGGGGGTGACATCAACCTTACACCAGATATATTTGGTATTCCCGGCCTTCATCCGCGCCTGATAGGTGGCGGATTTTCCGTCCAGAATGCTGCAAAACGCCCGCGAAATTACGGAAGCGTCGTCGGGGTGGGTAAAATAATCCGACGCGGCCCTTTGATATTCTGCCGGGTCGAGCTCGCTGTACGCCGCTACCTCGCGTAAAATACGCTCCCCGGAGACCCCGAAAATCGCCTGTGCATTTTCAAAAAAGGTGTAGCGCTGATGCGCCAGATCAACCTCGAATACACACACCCTTGCGGCCTTCAGTGCCAGCTCAAACCGTTCCTTATATCGCAGCAGCTCTGAAATTCCGCCGCGTTCTTCTTCCCGATCGATATCTTTCATAACGCCCACCTTCTCGCAGGAGCCTCACCATCCCAAATCCGGCGCTGCCGCGTCTTTCAGATTTCCATAAAACTCCATCAAAACATTTGTAAAAAAGCGGGGAAATCCTGCGCTTCGCAGTCTTCCACGCTTCTTTTGGTACCCCCGGCGAGAATCGAACTCACAACTAACCCTTAGGAGGGGTTTGTTATATCC
>CAZVAV010000269.1:0-3566 GCA_964625135.1 uncultured Oscillospiraceae bacterium
AACGGGGATCCTCTATCATATCCTCCCGGCCAATCGCGCGGCAAAGATCATAAAAGGCAGGGTCTCTAGAGCAGGTAATGATAATATCCCCATCTACGGTGGGAAAGGTCTGGAACGGAACGCTGGTGGAATGACGATTTCCCATCCGCTGGGGATTCTTACCCGAGACACAATAATTGATCACCGCATTCTCCAGACAGGAGAAGGTCGAGTCAAGCATTGCCAGATCGATCGCCTGCCCAAGGCCAGTATGTTCTCGATAATAGAGGGCGCTGGCCACCGCGCCGTAGGCATAAAGCCCGGTAAAAACGTCGCTGACCGAGGTTCCTACCCGTGTGGGTCTGCCTTGCGGTTCACCGGTCAGGCTCATCAACCCACTCATTCCCTGAATTACCATGTCAAGCGCACCTCGCTCGCGATAAGGCCCGGTATTTCCAAAGCCAGAGACCTCGAGATAGATAATTCTAGGATTTATGAGCCTTAAGTCCTCGTAGCTCAGACCCATGCGCTCCATCGTGCCGGGCTTAAAGTTTTCGGCCACGACATCCGCTTGACGCACCAGCTCAAGAAACATCTTTTTTCCCTTTGGATTTTTCAGGTTGAGAGTAATGCTCTTTTTATTTCGCATCACCGAAAGATCATAAATCCTCTCTCCGTGAAGAAAGGGCCCGCTCGCTTTCGGACGATCAGGTCTTTCAATCTTGATCACCTCAGCGCCAAGATCAGCCATAATCATTGTGCAGAAAGGCCCCGAAAGAAACTGTGTAAGATCAAGAACGGTAATGCCCGCAAAAAGCCCCGCCTTTTTTTCCATAGATAATTCATCATCCTTTCAGTTGGTCGTACCCACTCAGAGGGGAATATTGCCATGCTTGCGCGCGGGAATGCTCACCTTTTTATTCCGAAACATCTCAAGTGCCCGGATGATGATCGCACGTGACTGTGCCGGCTCTATAATATCCTCAAACTTGCCGCATTCGGCCGCCTTATAGGGATTCATAAACTCCTTGGTGTATTCCTCAATGTACTGTCGGCGCAGTTCGTCGCGCAGCTCGGGGGCAACGGAGGCCAGCTCGTGCTTACGGCAGATATCGACGGCGCCTTCGGCACCGACCACCGTCATCTGGGCGGTGGGCCACGCAAATATGAAATCAGGATGCAGCTCCCAGGAGCACATGGCCGGACGCGCGCCCCCCACTACCTTTCCGACAGCCATCACAATCTTGGGAACAGTCGCTTCGCTCCACGCATAGAGCATCTTAGCGCCGTGCCGGATAATGCCGCCGTATTCCTGATTGGTGCCGGGCATATAACCGGGAACGTCGGCAATTGAAAGAAGCGAAATATTAAACGCATCGCAGGTGCGGATAAAACGAGACGCCTTATCCGAAGCATTGATGTCAATGCAGCCAGCCAACATGGAGGGTTGGTTGGCGATTACCCCTACCGAGCCGCCGTTCATGCGGATAAAGCCAACCACCATATTGGTGGCATATAATTCCTGCACCTCAAAGAAATCATGATCGTCTGCAATTTCACGAATGATACCGCGGATGTCATATGCTTTTTTCAACGATTCGGGAACGTAAGTATTGAGCATCTCGCAGCGGCGGACAGGATCGTCGGAGCAAGCGTAAACAGGAGGCTTTTCACGGCAGTTTAACGGCAGATAGCCCAGCAGTAGCTTAATCTTACCGATACAGTCGTAGTCGTCGACACAGAAAAAATGGGAAACTCCGGAAACCGTATTGTGGGTTCGAGCGCCGCCAAGCTGCTCGGCATCCACAATTTCTCCGGTGACGTTTTTGATTACCGCCGGGCCGGTCAGGAAGGAACGACTGGTCCGATCAACCGACAGAACAAAATCGGTCAGTGCCGGAGAATACACCGTGCCGCCCGCACACGGACCCATGATGGCCGAAATCTGCGGAATAACACCGGAAGCCATCACATTGTTGTAGAAGATCGCGCCATAGGACGTGCTCGGTCCCTCCTGAATCCGCCCGCCGCCCGAGTCGTTTAGTCCAATCAGTGGGACGCCGGCATCTAGGGCGAGTTCCTGTATTCGCTTGACCTTCATTCCCTGCATTTCGCCCATTGCACCGCCAAGAACCGTAAAATCATGGGCATAAGCAAATGCTTCCCGACCATTGATCAGGCCAAATCCAGTTACCACACCCTCGGCTGGGGTATCGATATTTTCCATTCCAAAGTTATGGCAGCGGTGCTTCATAAAGATGTTATATTCCTGAAAGGTGCCCTCGTCAAAGAGTAGTCCGATCCGTTCGCGGGCGGTCAGCTTTCCCTGGAAGTGTTGCTTATCGATTTTCTTTTGGCCTCCTCCCTGCATGATGTCGGCTTTTTTTTCCAACATTTCTTGCAGGAGAAAACCTTGGGCAATCGTCATAACCTGTTCTTCCTTTCTCTTTATTCCCGAACGTCGCCCCTTCCCTGTCAGGACGCGTCATTTGCCGCAAATCTTGGGCCTATGATAACACGCAAAAAATCATAATGTCTAATATTTTATTTTATATGTTATAATAATTTTAGAATTATGATTTTATTTCTTGTCCTCTTGTATTGCCCATGCTAAAATTGACAAGATCCAACGACAGGGAAAAGAAACGATGAAAAGAAAGGAAAACTGGATGGAGCTATTGCAACTACGTTATTTTCAGGTCGTGGCAACCAATCAGCACATCACCCGCTCGGCCGAGCAACTGCATATTTCTCAGCCAGCTATCAGTGCGGTGATCTCCCGCTTGGAGCAGGAGCTTGGAACCTCGCTCTTTGAGCGAAGCGGCCGTAACATCGCCCTCAATCGATATGGTCGGGCGTTTCTAGAGCGGGTCAACCGCATCCTGCTTGAGGTGGATAACGCCCAACGTGAAATTCACGAAATGTGCAACGAAGAGGATATGACCATTCGTCTGGCTGTAACCAGCCCGCAATTTTTACAAGGCATTAATGGCTTTATGACAACGCACAGTAAGGCCAAATGGAATCAAAGCGTCGAATCACCCGCTGAAATTCTCCAAATGCTCGAAAACGGCCAGATTGACATCGGAATCTCCTCTCCCGGACCTGTCAGTCCGAATATCGAATCGGTTCTACTGCTCCGCGATCAATTTGTCATTGCCGTTCATCCCGACCATATGCTTGCAAAGCGCGGCAGCGTATCTCTCTATGATGTTGCAAAGGAAAAGTATATTGCATTGCAAAAGGGATTCCCCTTTCGCACCCAGTCCGATCTTCTCTTTGCAGAATTTGGTATCGAGCCGAATATTGTTATGGAATGCGACCACTATTTGCGCCGCGAGTTGCTTAATGCAAACGCGGGAATCACCATGGCATCTCTATCGGCAAAATATCGTCATCTCTATGATCCTAAAATTGTCTTTTTGCCCATCAACGACATTAAGCGCAGCCGTGACATCGTCCTTTCCCGACGCATTGGAAAATATCTAACAAAAGTTACCACTGACTTTTGTGAGTATCTTCAGAATTACTATCGGGGACTTTGGGAAAGCGAGGATTTTATTCCCTTTCAGTCAGCAATCCCGCCT
>CAZVAV010000270.1:0-3510 GCA_964625135.1 uncultured Oscillospiraceae bacterium
TTACAAAATACTCTTGCTATCGAAAGACAGCTTGGTTATAATACACTTAAAATTCCAACATAATGACAAAAATATTGGATTAAAAAAGGAGCAGGAATCATGTCGAGCTTGAGAGAATTTCAACTTGGAAGAATTGTTCGTGCCATGGAAAGTCGTGAGGTCGATGTGCTGATTGCGTCGGAGCCACAGCACATCAAATACTTGACCGGATTTGCGGCGCTTGGTCCAACCTATCACCCCAAAACCCAAAATTACGCGGTATATGATCGCAACCAAAACCATTTTTATCTGGTTAATTCAATGTCTGATTCCCCTACTGCCTATGACGGGGTTGCGGGTGCCGATCTGGTTTGCTATGGGCCGTTTCGGTTTGTCTATCCTGAGCAGGAAACCGAATACACCCGGGGATTTGCGGAGCAAACCCGCATGATTACTGCGGGTCCCGCCGAATCTCTGATCGAAATCATGGGCCGGATCGGGGGAAAGAAAAAGGTTGCGTGGGATGAGCTTCGCACCCCTATTACTACCTGGAGCAAGGTAGCAGCTGCTTGTCCCGAGATGACATTTGTGCCGGCCCTGTCGCTGTTTGAAGAAGCGCGCTGCATCAAGCATCCCGAGGAGATCGACCTGCTAGAAAAGGCCTGCCACATCGCTGAAGACGCGCTGTTGGCCGCCTTAGAGCGTACCCGGCTGGGGAATTCTGAGCACGACATCGATCTGCTTTATCGAGAGGAGGTTGCCAAGCGGCAGGGGCGTACGCTGTTTTGCACCTGCACCATCGACCGCAGAACCTCGTATTCCGATACCAAGTGCAGCAAGACCCAGGCGCTGCACGACGGCTCATTGATTCGCTTTGACTACGGCGCGGTTTACGAGGGATATTGTTCGGATTTGGCTCGCACCGTGATGGTAGGTGCCCGCGACCCCAAAATTGAACGTGAGTATGAATGTATCCGCGAAGGGATGGAGGCCGCCATTGCGATGATGAAGCCGGGTGTTAAGGCATCCGATGTGTTTCATGCTGCGGTGGAGGGAACCAAGAAGGGCTTCCCGGCGTTCTCGCGCCACCACTGTGGCCATGGCATTGGCATTATGATCAATGATATCCCCGGCATTTCGCCCGGTGCCGACACCATTCTGGAAGATGGAATGGTGTTCTGCATCGAAACCCCATTTTACTGCTTGGACCGCTATGGCATTCAGGTCGAGGATATGGTGGCAGTGACTGATGCTGGAATACGCCGCCTCAACCACACAGAAAATGGCATGATTTATCTCCCCGCTCGGGCATAAGATTTGTCGCACCCCTGTCTGTCATTCTGAGGCTGAAGGCCGAAGAATCTTTTGGAGAGGATCCTTCGCTACGCTCAGGATGACAACGAGGGTTGTTGCAAATGCCACGATATCTGTAACAATGAGAGGATGCGTGTAAGATGCAATACTTAAAGTGAATTCGCTGTCCCCGGTGCGGTTATATCGGGGAAGAAACGCAGGCATTCGACGGCTGCCCGGCCTGCCGCGCCGAAGGAGTTTCGGTTAATTTTACAACTTTTTATGACTATCAGGGCAATGCCGGCATACTGCGCGAGAGATTTGCAGCCGAGCAGGGCAAAGGAATTTGGAAGCACCGCGCATTTTTGCCGGTTGACAGTGAAACGGCGCCGATTAGCATTGCGGAGGGGAACACCACCCTGTTGCATGCCGAACGGCTTGGTCGGGCGTTGGGCTTGGAAAAGCTTTACCTCAAGCTGGAGATGCAAAGCACCACATGGTCGCACAAAGACCGCCTGAGCAGCGTTGGGGTAACGAGGGCAGTGCAGCAGGGCGCAAGTGCGGTTACCGTTTCTTCCACGGGAAACCACGGCGCGGCTGTAGCTGCCTATGCGGCGGCAGCGGGGCTGCCTTGTATGATCTTTACTAAGGCCGCAGTCCCCGACACGATGAAAACGCTGATGCGCACCTACGGCGCCTATGTTTTTGCGACGGAGCAGTCGCTCGACCGTTGGGCCATTATGAAGTGGGGCGTGGAGAATCTGGGCTGGTATCCGCTGAGCGGATACGTGGCCCCGGCGATTGGCTCAAACTGCTATGCCATCGACGGTTATAAATCAGTAGCGTTTGAGCTGTTTGAACAGCTTGGAGAACTGCCCGATTCGATTGTGGTGCCCTCAGCCTATTCCGATGCGCTTTATGGCACATGGAAGGGTGTTTTGGACCTGAACGAAGTAGGCTTGACCACGAAAAAAAGCCGCATGATCGCGGCGGAATCATGGGGCTCACTCAAGGAGACTCTTGCACGGCAGGCCGTCACACCGTTGGAGGTGCAAGCCGGACCCACGGTTAATTTTTCAATCGGCGGAGGGCGCAATACCTGGCAGGGGCTGCATGCCCTGCAACAATCGGGGGGGACCGCCGAAACTGCTGCGGACGAAGAAACGATGCAGATGCAACTGCTTTTGGCCAAGTGCGAGGGCGTTTATGCCGAAGCCGCGTCGGTCACGTCGTTGGTTGTTTGCCAGAAGCTTTTGGCACAGGGCAAGATGCGCCCTGACGAATCAGTGGTAGCCGTGATCAGTTCAAGCGGGTTAAAGGATCCCGCGGAAACCTCTAAACGTCTGCCCGAGGTTCCGCTCATCACCCCCGATGCAGCATCGTTGGCCGATGCACTGGCTCGTTGTTACGGAAAAAAGCTGTTTTAGCCGATTGAACAGGGAAAAGAGGAAATCGAAGATGGCGATTGTAATTGTAGGAGGACCCGGAGATCTCGGCTTTGGCCTTGCCTACCGGTGGGCCAAAGCGGGGCTTGAGGTGGTCATCGGCTCTCGGGAGGCCGAAAAGGCCCAGAAGGCGGCCGAAACACTCAATGTGATGACCGGCACAGAAAAAGCAAGCGGAATGAAAAATCAGGATGCGGTAAAATTAGGTGAACTCATTGTTTTGGCAGTCCCCGATGCGGCACGCCTCGGGACGCTTGAGACGCTGGGCGAACTGATGCAGGGAAAGATGGTGCTTGATGTCACGATTC
This sequence comes from uncultured Oscillospiraceae bacterium, assembly GCA_964625135.1. GTDB lineage: Bacteria > Bacillota > Clostridia > Oscillospirales > Ruminococcaceae > Yanshouia. Next base: position 3,026 of record CAZVAV010000270.1, read on the forward strand.
CGCTGCGCTTTGGCCCACTGCGCTATGAGGCGCCTCCACAGGGTTCGAATGCCGAGCAGAGCCAGGCTATTTTGGGGGAAGCGGTGCGAGTGGTCGCTGGTTTTCATACGGTCTCTGCCGCTATGCTTGCCGACCCAGAGAAGGAGGTTCACGGCGACGTGATCATTCTTGGAAACGATGAGCCAAGCCGCAGTGTGGTAATCGGGCTTGCCGAAACTATCGGCTTGCGCGCTTTTGACGGCGGAACGCTGCTGCACGCGCGTACGGTAGAGGGGTTGACGCCGCTGATTATCGGAATGAACAAGCGTTATAAGCGCGGTCACATCGGAATCGGTCTGACCGGAATCTGAATGCACGAGGGAGCCAACATGAAACGGCTGGAACTGTTTGCGCCTAGTCATATACCCGAAATTTCTACCGGAGATGATCTGCCCAGCATGATTGCGCGCGCGCTTTCAGACGAGGGCTTGGAATTGGAGGATGGA
>CAZVAV010000271.1:0-3488 GCA_964625135.1 uncultured Oscillospiraceae bacterium
TCCTGCCCTTCTTTCTGCCGCAAAAAAAGACAGGCTCCCGCAAAAAACGGGAGCGGCATTTTTTTGAAGAAATCACAAGAAATTTTCCCATTTGGTTGAAATAACAACGAAATTTCGCTATAATGAGTTTTGTTAGCACTTTTTAATTTTTACGTTAGGAGATTGAGAGATGTCGAGTAGAAAGCATTGGATCAAGAAGATGGTAGCGTTATGTTTTGCGGCGATGTTTATTCTCAGCCCGATGACCGCCTTCGCTTCGGCGACCGGTGTAACGGGGGAGGCCAACATCAGCGCAACCTATGATCCTTCGATCATGAATGGGAGCGGTAGCAACAACATTGCTGCCCATAAAGCGGTCAATTCCGACGTGAAGGGATGGCTTCGCATCCCCGGTACGAATATCAACTACCCGGTGCTCTACGATAATCGCATCATCGACAACGGCAACGGATCGAAAACGCACTACTACATCAACCGTGATCTTTACAAGAATGTCAGCCGCAATGGTGTGGTGTATGCGCCCCCCGGAACCTCGTTTGGCAAATCAACTGAAATCTCCCGCAATACCGTCCTGTTTGGGCACAACTGGACCAATTACACCACCGTGCCGGTCGTTGATCGTGACAGCGACGTGATGTTTGCCCAGCTTGCCGCCTTCCATTACCTTAACTTCGCCAAAAGCCATCCCTACATTTATTATTCGACCGAAGATGCCGAGATGGTCTGGAAGGTTTTCGCCGCTTTCTACACCGATGTAAACTTCAACTATATCCAGCCGAGCATGGATGATGATACCTTTGCTGCGGTGGTCAACGGCGCCAAGAGCCGCAGCCGCCACAATTACGATGTTGAAGTGGCGTACAGCGATAAAATTCTTACCCTCTCGACCTGCACCAGAATGTACGGCGCGAGCGATCGGCAGCGTTTTGTCGTGATGGCTCGCCTGCTCCGTGCCAACGAGAGTGTTCAGAATACCGTCGCGGTTGAGGCAAATCCCAATCCCGTTCTCCCCAAGCTTTATTGATAAAATGAAAAAAGGGGCTGTTGCAGATCGATTGCAACAGCCCCTATTATTTCAGGCAATCTGCCTGCAAATCGACACCATTTTTGTTTGACCCGCATAAGATGGAAGCAAATCCATTTTTCGGCCGGGTTGCAAATCCAAGTCATTTATGAGATAATATCACCAGGAAAGGAGGAAACGGCAAAACAAAAATGAGAAGGGGGGAAGACGGGTCTGTTTTTCCTTGCAAAAGCGCCAGAACCGCCTTTGTTTTTCAGAGCGGTTGACGAGGTGGGAGGTCATCGACAATTCGGCGGATGCCTCTCCGTCCCTTTCTTTCGGACGCAGCGGCCGGCAAATCCATTGGGCGACCAATGGGACAAATACGGTCGCGGAAAGAATAAAAATGAATAAAGGAGTACCTTTTCTATGTGTGGTATTATCGGCTATTCCGGCCATCGCGAGGCATGCGGCATTTTGCTTGACGGACTTGAACGGCTGGAGTATCGCGGCTATGATTCGGCTGGAATCCTAGTCAGCGAAAACGGATTGTTCCATACGGCCAAACGCTCGGGAAGACTTTTTAACCTGCGTGGCGCGCTTGAGGAGCATCCGCTCAAGGGCTGCTGCGGCATGGGGCATACCCGTTGGGCAACCCACGGCGGCCCGACCGACGAGAACGCCCACCCTCATGGAACCGAGCGGGTGATGCTGGTTCACAACGGAATCATTGAAAACTACCTTGAGCTGCGTGAGCTTTTGATTGAGCAGGGCTATTCCTTCCGCTCCCAGACCGACACCGAGGTGGCAGCCTGCTATCTTGATTACTGCTACCACGGGGATCCGGTTGATGCGATTCGGGAAGCGCTCACCAAAATCGAGGGCGCATATGCCTTTGTCATCATGTTTTCCGACCACCCCGACGCTCTCTACGCCATCCGTAAGGACGGCCCGCTGCTGGCGGCGCTCGGCAACGGCGAAAACTTTGTCGCGTCGGATATCACGGCGGTCATCAGCTACACCAACCGCTATTTTGTCCTTGACGAGGGTGAAATTGCCGTTGTGACCCCTGATAAAATTCGGATCATCGGCCTCGACGGGCAGCAACGCGACAAGCCGGTTCAGACGGTGACCTGGAATGTCGATCAGGCTCAAAAGGACGGCTATGAGCATTTTATGCTCAAGGAAATTCAGGAGCAGCCCGACGCGCTGCGCCATACCATCTCGCCCCGGATTAAAAACGGCCTGCCCGATTGGGGCGGAGACGGCCTGCCGCAGGACTTTTTCTCCCGCTTCGACCGGGTACAGGTTGTCGCGTGCGGCACTGCGATGCACGCCGGAATGATCGGCAAAATGGTCATCGAAAAGCTGGCGCGGATTCCGGTCGAGGTGGACATTGCGAGCGAATTCCGCTACCGCGACCCGATCTTGACCGAGAACACGCTGGTTGTCATTGTCTCCCAGTCGGGTGAGACGGCCGACAGCCTTGCCGCTCTGCGGCTGGCAAAATCACTGGGGCTCTGCACCCTTGCGATCGTCAACGTTGCCGGCTCCTCAATTTCGAGAGAGGCCGATTACGTCCTTTATACCTTTGCCGGGCCGGAGATTTCGGTGGCCAGCACCAAGGCCTACTCGGTGCAGATGGCGCTGCTCTACCTCATCGCCTTTACCTTTGGGCAGGTCGGGGGCGCTCTTTCCAAGGAACAGGTGCGCGATCTGGTCGAACGCCTCTTGAAAAGCGTTGACGCGGTGCGCGGCGCTCTGGCATTGCAGGAGCGGATTGAGCACTCGGTGCGTCCGCTTGTTTCGGCGGATCACCTCTTCTTCCTTGGCAGGGGAATTGACTATGCGCTGGCCTGCGAGGGCTCGCTTAAGCTCAAGGAGATCTCTTATATCCACTGCGAAGCCTACGCGGCCGGGGAGCTCAAGCACGGCACCATCTCCCTGATCACCGAGGGGGTGCCGGTCATCGCACTCTGCACCCAGACGGCACTGCTTCCCAAGATGCTTTCCAACATCAAGGAAACGACGGCGCGCGGCGCTCGGGTCTTTGTCATTGCCAAGCGCGGCGAGACCGTCTCGCACGATGTGGCCGATACGGTGCTGCTGCTCGACGAGTTCGATGATCTTTTCATGCCGTTCCCCGCGGTTACCGTGCTTCAGCTGATCGCCTACTTCACCGCCAGAGAGCGGGGCTGCGACATCGACAAGCCCCGCAACCTTGCCAAATCGGTTACGGTGGAATAGTGCTTCCCATCGAAAAGGGAAACTGTTTTTCGCTTGACTTGAATCAGAATGTTTTCGTTTAAGATTCGCCGTAGGATACGCACCGTGTGTCCTACGGCCTTTCTGTTTCTTTGGGCAAGTTCGGAAACTTCATTTTTTGAAAACGTTTTCTCAAGAACTATCCGTTGATTCGATAAAATTTTTCCGATAATTTAGGCGGTATTTTACAATTTTAAGCGAGATGTATTGCATAAATTTC
>CAZVAV010000272.1:0-3483 GCA_964625135.1 uncultured Oscillospiraceae bacterium
GCTTCGGCCAACCGCTTGAAATCACCCCAAATCTTGACCGGCTGGCCCGGGAGGGTGTAAAATTTGATCGAGCCTTCTCGGCGCAGCCGGTCTGCGGCCCCTGCCGGGCGCTGTTCCAAACCGGACTTTATCCGACTCAAACGGGGTGCTTTCGCAACAATGTGATGCTGCCCCAGAACGTCAAAACGCTCGCCAACTACATTGAGGAGGTCGGCTACGAGACCGCCTACATCGGCAAATGGCATCTGGCGAGCGACGGCGAGCTGGAAAAGCCCCCACGGGTCGATCATACGATTACCGCCGTTCCACGTGCGCTGCGGGGCGGCTATACCGGCTTTTGGCGGGCAGCCGATGTGCTGGAGTTTACCAGCCATGGCTACGACGGCTATGTCTTTGATGAAAATGACGAACGAATCGACTTTCAGGGCTATCGTCCCGACTGCATTACCGACCTTGCCCTCGATTTTTTTGCGGTGCGGGATCGCTCAAAACCGTTCTTCATGACCATTTCGCATATCGAGCCGCACCATCAGAACGACCGTAAGCACTATGAAGGCCCCGAGGGCAGCAAAGAGAGGTATCGGAATTTTGTGCTCCCGAACGATCTCGCGGCGCTGGGTGGGGATGCGGCTCTCGAATATCCCGATTATCTGGGTGCCTGCGCGAGTCTGGATCAAAACCTTGGCAGGCTGATCGCAAGGCTCAAGGAGGAGGGGCTCTACGACAACACGGTGATCCTCTTTGCGTCGGATCACGGTTCGCATTTCAAAACCCGCAACCGGGACGAGCATCTCAACGGCTACGACGATTACAAGCGCTCGGCCCATGACGCTTGTCTGCGGGTTCCGCTGGTCATCGCGGGCGGCCCCTATCGGGGCGGCGTTGCGGTCGAGGAGCTGGTCAGCACCGAAAGCCTGCCAAAGACCATTATGGCGCTGGCCGGTGTGACGGTCGGCGGCGCGATGATCGGGGAGGACTTACTCGATGTGGTGGAAAAAAGACAGCCCGGCCGTCCCAACGAGGTGTTTGCCCAGATTTCCGAAAGCCGGGTTGGCCGTGCGGTGAGAACCCCCGATTACCTCTACGCCGTTTATGCGCCGGGGATCAACGGCGGGGAGGCAGCCGCCTCCGACCGCTATGCCGATGATTATCTCTATGATCTGCGAAGCGACCCCGATCAGCTTTGCAATGTAGTCTGCGATCCCGCTTATCAAAAAGCCAAGCTGGCGTTGCGACAACGGCTGCTTGGCTGGCTCGAGCGGGCGGAGGGGACGCGACCCCAGATTGTCGATTGAATGAGATAGGAGAGAGCCAATGGCCAATTACGATAAAAAGCTGGAACGCGTCTACAACTGGGTTCGGGCTTACATCGACGAAAACAAGTTTTCGGACAACCAGAAGCTCCCCTCCGAAAATCATCTCAGCCGCAAGCTCGAGGTAAGTCGTTCCACCGTCCGCGACGCCCTTGCGCTGCTGGCAAACGAGGGGCTGGTCTATAAGCGAAGAGGAAGCGGCACCTACATCAACAAGGCCGCCGCCCTCTCCCGCGATCTCGGCGGCAGCAGCAATTCGATTAAAATCGGCGTAATTTTGCAAGGGCAGGATTCCAATGCCAATTCCGGCTTGCTCGACGGAATTCGGAGCGTGTTCGATCAGCAGCGGAGTGATTTGCGGGTCTTTTTTACCGACAACAAGTTTTCCAACGAGCGATATTGTCTCGAATCGGTTGCCCATCAGGGCTTTAGCGGATTTATTGTCGATGGCGTTAAGGCGAGCCTTGCAAATCCCAATCTCGACTGCTACCGGGCGTTCTATCAGCGAAAGCTCCCGGTCATCTTTTACAACAACTATTACAAGGAGCTTCGATATCCCCGGGTGATCATCGACGACCACAAATGTGCCGATGAACTGGTCTTTCGCCTGATTCGGGCAGGGCACCGGCAGATTGCGGGCATTTTTGTCTATGATAACTATCAGAGCATTGAAAAATTTCACGGGTATGTCAAGGCTCTCCAGCATTACGGCGTGCGGTTTAACGACGATGAGGTCAAGTGGTGCATCTCGAACGAAGCGCACGGCCTCGGCTTCGCTAAGGAGATTGCCCGCTTTCTTCGAGCTGCTCCAAAATGCACGGCCATTCTTTGCTGCAACTATATGATCCTGCGTCTGGTGCAGAAGGTGCTGGCGGAAACCGACCGGTCGGTGCCGGAGGACTACTCGTTGGTTTGCTTCGATTACTCGAAGGACGACTGGAAGCAGGCGGGAATTACCTGCTCGGTTCATCCGGGCTATGAAATGGGACGTCAGGTGGCGCTGCGGCTGCTGCGGATGATCGAAAACGGGGATTATACCGATAACGGCTATTCCTGCTCTCTACCGCCGCAAATCTATGACGGGAGGACGATCCGGACGCTGTAAAAGGTGGATTCTTCTTTTGCCGCATCCGGTCAGTGAAGCATGGAGAACACTGTGGATTTTTTGATCAAACCGGCATCCGGGCTCTGCAACATGCGGTGCCGGTATTGCTTTTATGCCGACGAGATGGAGAACCGCCAGATTCCTTCCTACGGGACGATGTCGATCGAGACCGCCCGAACGCTGGTGCGGCGAGCCTTTGAGGAGGGAACAGAGCGGTGCGGCTTTACCTTTCAGGGGGGAGAGCCCACTCTGGCGGGGCTCGACTTCTTCCGAAGCTTTGTTTCGATCACGCGGGAGGAGAACAGCAGGGCCGCCAAGGTTGATTTCGCCATTCAGACCAACGGCTATGCGATTGATGAGGAATGGGCGGAGTTTTTTGCCCGTGAAGGGTTTCTCGTGGGGCTTTCGCTCGATGGCTACCCCGAGCTGCACGACCTCTGCCGCAAGGGCCCAAAGGGGGAGGATACCTCCGGCCGTGTGCTGAGGACGGCGAGGTTACTCAAAAAGCATCGGGTGCCTTTTAATCTGCTGACGGTTGTGACTGCTCAGACCGCAAAGCACCCGGACGCGATCTACCGTTTTTATCAAAAGCAGGGCTTTCTCTATCAGCAGTATATCCCCTGCCTCGATCCCATCGGGGAGGAGCGGGGAGCTCAGCCCTATTCTCTTACCCCCGCTCTCTACGGGCAGTTTCTCAAGCGGCTGTTCGACCTCTGGTATGCCGATTTGACGGTTGGCCGTCAGCCTTATATCCGGTATTTTGAAAATCTTGTCGCGATGCTGCTCGGACAGATTCCCGAGACCTGCGGGATGCTCGGCCATTGCACCCGACAATTGGTCATCGAGGCCGACGGTCAGGTTTATCCCTGCGATTTTTATGTCCTCGACCGATACAGCATCGGCAATATCCACACTGATTCGCTCACCCAAATCGAGCGAAACCGGGCGCGGCTCGGCTTTATTGAGGAGAGCCAAATACAGGCCGCGGACTGTAAAGGCTGCCGCTGGTACCCGCTCTGCCGGGGCGGCTGCCGCAGGGATCGAGAGGCGGACGGGGAACTGAAG
>CAZVAV010000273.1:0-3455 GCA_964625135.1 uncultured Oscillospiraceae bacterium
TATTGTCCATCGTAAAGGTCAGGTTCTCCTGCGAGTGGGAGCGGCTGACCGAAAAGTCCTGCGGCAGGCGGTTGATCGGGAAGATGGCGGTGACGCCTTCCCCATAAGCGGGCTCAACATCGTAATCGGCTCCGCCGACCACCGCGACAACCGGCTTGTTCTGCCGGGCGGCTCGGCGGGCGACCCCGATGACCACCTTGCCGCGAAGGCTCTGGCTGTCGATCTTGCCCTCACCGGTGAGAATCAGATCGGCATCGGCGATGGTCCGGTCAAAGCCCACCGTATCGAGCACCGTTTCGATGCCCATCTGTAGCCGTGCGCCAAAGAAGGCGATCATGCCGGCGCCCATCGCACCGGCCGCGCCGCCGCCCGGCACCGTGGAAAGATCAAGCCCCAAATCTCGCCGGATTACCTCACAGAGATGAATCATCCCACGGTCAAGCTCCTCGATCATCGCGGGATCGGCTCCCTTCTGCGGGCCAAAGATATACGAAGCACCGGTCGGCCCATACATCGGATTATCGATGTCGCACATGGTGACGACCTCGACCCCGTCGAGGACATGGCTGCGCCGGCTCATATCAATCCGATCGATCTCGATGAGGGTGCCGCCGGTGGGGACAAACTCCTCCCCCGCCTTGTTGTAGAAGCAAACGCCAAAGGCCGCTGCCGCGCCGCAGCCGCCGTCATTGGTCGAGCTGCCGCCAAGGCCGACAACCAGCTTGGAAATTCCCCGCTCGGCCGCGGCAAGAATCAGCTTGCCGACCCCGTAGGTCGTGGTTTTTCTCGGATCGCGGCGATCCTCGACCAGCGGCAGACCCGCGCAGCTTGCCATCTCGATGACGGCGGTTTTGCCCTGATCAATCAGGCCGAAGAAGGACTTCATCGGCTCAAAATAAGGATTTTCGACGGTAAGGCTGACCTTTTCACCGCCCACTGCGGTTAAAAAGGCGTCGACGCTCCCCTCGCCGCCGTCGGCAACCGGAATCGAGACAACCTCGCAGCCCGGATAATAGGTATCGATCCGATCCTTCATGATCGAGCAAATCTCGGTTGAGGATAGGGTACCCTTGAAGGAATCGGGGATCAGAACCGCTTTTTTCATGAACATTCTCCTCTTTACTCGGTAATAAGCGCTTTTGCCCAGAAGAAAAGCGCCGCCGGGAGAGACCCCTCCCCCGGCACGGCATTTTTTCCTTCTTAAAGAACGATGACCGAGACGCCGTCGGGGATTGCCAGAATCTTGGCGTCGCGCTTGCCCTGCTTGGCGAGCAGCTCGTCTGCCAGCGCCAGCGCCTCGGGCAGCGAGTGGGCGGGCAGCATATGAAGATCCCGCACCATCTCGTCGGGCGCGTCCGAGATAAGGATGACGGTCGAGCGCATCAGCAGCCGGGCAAAGATCTGCGACTGCCACTGGTCGACAATCGTGTGGTCAGCGGGGGTGGCGAGGAAATCGGCCATCATCTGCTTGAGGTTCTTCTGGTTCTTAAAGGTCTCGTAGAAGACCTCGCCGCCGTGGCCGTCGTTCGATTTCGACAGCATAATGGTGACACCGCCCTCGTTGACCGTCGCTTCGGCTGCGGTCATCCCCTTGACCGACTGGTAGATGTTCTGATCGAGCGGATAGCCGCCGTTGGTCGAGATGACGATATCCGACGGAATGCTCTGCACCTTGCACTGGCTGCAAAGGAACTCGCGCCCCTTGATGTGGGCGAGGTCGGCATCGCCCGCCACCGCGTAGATCGTCTCCTTATCGGAGTTGATCACGACGTTGCAGATAAACGCGAGATGGGCGGCTCTGGCGGCATAGAGCATATCGACATGGATCGGGTTGCCGTCGACAATGCCGGTGCGGGAGTGAGCGTCGTCGATAAAGGCGGCGTTGTGGTTATACAGAACCGTCTTTCTCGAGGCGACGCCGGGCAGAACGCTCTTTCTGCCGCCCGAGAAGCCCGCGAAGAAATGCGGCTCGATAAAGCCCTCCGCAACCAGCAGGTCGGCCTCAACCGCGAGCCGATTGACAATCAGATCGCCGCCGGAGGGGAGCTTGCCAAGGTTGACCAGCATGCTTTCGTCATCGCAGTCGTGGATCTCAATCTTCTCGTTCTTGACGATCTCCTCGCCGAACTTATTAACCAGCTCGTCCTTGGTCGTTTCGCGGTGGCAGCCGGTCGAAATCAAAAAGGTGATCTCCGCGTCGGGGTTTCCCTTTCTGATCTCGGCGAGCATCAGCGGAGCGATGACCTTAGACGGAACCGGGCGGGTGTGATCCGAAGCGATGATGACGACCTTCTTTTTGCCCTTTGCCAGCTCGCAAAGGCGCGGGGTACCGATCGGATTCTCCAGTGCGTTTTGCACCAGCTCCTGCTGGGTTTTGCCGGGGTCATAATGGTGCATGTCGGAAACGAGGGTACCGGCATAGCGGCTTTCGGGAATATCAAGCTCTAAGAATTCTTTTCCGTAAGGAAATTTAACAACTGGCATGATGAGTTCCTCCTCTTATCAAATGGTGGTGTAACGTATTTCTATTGAGCGAGCTTTTCGCCCAATTCAATCGCCGCGAGCATGCTGTCCTCCCGGGCGATGAGCGTACCCGCAATATCAAAGGCGGTGCCGTGGTCGACCGAGGTTCGCACAACGTCGAGCCCGACGGTGACATTCACCCCCGCGTCAAAGGCAAGCAGCTTGAGCGGAATATGACCCTGGTCGTGGTATTGGGCAACCACCAGATCAAATTCGCCCTTATGGGCCCGCAAAAACACCGTATCGGGCGGCAGCGGCCCCGTAACCCCGATGCCCTCGGCACGGCAGCGCTCGATGGCGGGGGTAATCCGCTCGATCTCCTCTTGACCGAACAGACCATGCTCTCCGGCATGGGCATTGAGCCCCGCCACCGCGATGCGAGGCTGGTCGTATCCGGCCTTTCTAAGCGTATCGTATGCGAGATGAATCACGTCGTACTCCCGCTGCTCGGTGACGAGCGAGCAGGCCTCGAGCATCGAGACATGGGTGGTGGCATGGATGACCTTGAGCGTTTCGCTCCAGAGCAGCATCGCGTAGCGCTCCCCATGGGTGAACTCGCCGAAAATTTCGGTGTGCCCGGCGTACTGATAGCCGGCAAGGCGCATCGCCTCCTTATTGAGCGGGGCGGTGACGACGCAGCCGATGGTTTTGGCGAGCGCCCAGTCGATGGCGGTGCGCACCGCGAGAAAGGCGCAGCGCCCGCCGACCGGGGAAACCTCCCCGATCGAAATTTCCTGGAGCGAAACGGGATAGGGATCGACAAGGTTGACACAGCCCTTTTGAAACTGGCTCACACTGTCGATCGGATGAAGCAAAGCGGAAAGCCCAAGCTTCTGGCGATACCATTCAAGAACCGGCGCGCAGCCAAAGAGGATGCAGCGATCGATCAGCTCGGGGCGGCGGCGCAGCGCCTTGAGCACCACCTCGGGGCC
>CAZVAV010000274.1:0-3453 GCA_964625135.1 uncultured Oscillospiraceae bacterium
GCGTTGCAGCAGGGCACCGTGGATGGCTGCGACGCGCCGTTGAGCGTGCTGTACACAAACGGCTTTCCGGATGTGTGCAAGTATATTGACAACGTCAATCTGTTCTACTCCCCGCTGCCCGTCTGCATCTCGAGCAGTGTGCTGAAGTCCTTCTCCGAGGAGGATCAGAAGCTGCTGCGGGATGCCGCAGTCGAGGCCGCCGCCTTCGCTCGCCGCAACAACGACGAGACCGCCGCAACAATGGAGGCCGATCTGATCGCTCAGGGCATGACCATCATTTCCGAGGGGGAGGTTGATACCGAGGCGTTCCGCGCGGCTGTTACCTCCTGCTACACCGAGATGGAGTCCTATATCGGCAGCGAGTGGCTTAACGAGCTCAAGGGGCTCGTCGGCATGGCGTAACACAAAGCCCCAAGCGCAGTGAAATTTCCGCTCGTGGAAGGAAAGCACGGCCTTTCTCCCATGGGCGGATTTCACAGAAAGCCAGTGAGGAGTCATATCAATGAAAAAGCTCAAGCATATTTCAAAGGCTGTGAACACCACGGTCAGCTACGTGGGGATGAGCCTGTTTGCTATTTTGATTTTTGCCTGTGTGGCACAGGTGTTTTTTCGCTTTGTGCTCAACAATTCCCTGTCCTGGACAGAGGAGCTGGCGCGGTACTGCTTCATCTGGATGCATATGATCGGGGCGTCGCTGCTCATTGAAGTCAGCGGACACGCCACCGTCACCGTCATCCTCGACCTGCTCCATGGGACGGCCCGTAGGGCGCTCGATCTTTTGATCGAGCTGATTATCCTCGCAAACGGATCGGTGATGCTGTACGCCGGCTGGATGCTGGCTTATAGCTCACGCAACAATCTTAGTACCGCCATGTCGGTGCCCATGTGGATGATCAACTCCTCGGTGGCGGTCGGCGGTCTGCTGCTGATCCTTCAGGCGGTTGTGCAGATTGCGGTGATTATGACCGAGTCAAAGCAAGAGAAGGGAGGAGAAGCGCAATGACAATGGTGCTGATTGCTCTGTTTGGGCTTATGCTCATCGGCGTGCCGGTGGCGTTCTCCATTATTTCCGCCGGAATGGTCTACCTCTCCTCCACTGGAACAAGCTTTCTTGTGGTGGCGCAGCGGCTGATCTACGGGCTCAATTCCTTTACGCTTTTGGCCGTTCCGCTGTTTATTCTGGTCGGCAATCTGATGGACTCGGGCGGAATTTCCAAGCGGCTTACCGATTGGGCCAAAAGCCTGCTGGGCTGGATGCCCGGCGGCCTCGGAATCGTGACCGTGTTCAGCTGCGCGATTTTTGCCGCCTTGACCGGCTCCGGCCCCGCGACGGTGGCGGCCATCGGCGCGATTATGCTGCCTTCAATGGCCAAGGCGGGCTACTCGAAGGAAACCAGCGCGGGACTGGTGGCGGCTGCCGGTGCGTTGGGACCGATCATCCCGCCCTCGATTCCCATGATTATCTACGGCGTGACCATGAGCCTTTCGATTCCGGCTATGTTTATGGCGGGAGTCATTCCGGGTCTTGTCATCGCGCTGGCGCTGAGCCTGGTCAATGTGTTTTTCTCCTATAAAAATCCGGCGGTGCGCAGCTATGCGCGCGAGCAGAAATTTGATCTGATGTACTCGCTTAAAATGTTCTGGAAGGCGCTCGGTGCGCTGGGACTCCCGGTTTTGATCCTCGGCGGTATCTACGGCGGAATCTTCACCCCAACCGAATCGGCGGCGGTTGGCATTGTCTATGCGCTGATTGTGGGCTTCGCATTGAGGGAGCTCAAGCTCAGGGATCTGCCGCGCATTCTGATTTCCTCGCTCAAGACCTCCACGATGGTCAACTTTATCATTGCCGCCGCGTCGATCTTCTCCTGGGTCGTCTCAAAATCACAAATCGGCGTTGTGATCTCGAACGGCTTCATTCAGCTTGTCGGCGGCAGTCAGAGCATGTATCTCTTTGTGCTGGTGCTGATCCTGCTGGTGGTCGGCTGCCTGATGGACAATGTGGCGGCTACCCTGATTCTGGCACCCATCCTGATTCCGGTCGGCCTTTCGCTGGGCTGCAATGAGCTGCATATCGGTATGCTGTTCTGCATTTGCCTGGTGGTCGGCTTTGTTACCCCGCCCTTCGGCTACAACCTGTTTACCGCAGTGTCGGTTTCGGGGCTTAACTTTAAGCAGATTGTCAAGGGCACCATTCCCTTTTTGCTGACCGAGATCGCATTGCTGTTCCTGTTCGCCTATGTGCCGGGCATTATCACGTGGCTGCCGCGGCTGGTGGGGTACAGCTATTGATGAAAGCCCCCCCAGCTCGCCCCAAGCGCCGGCGCATATAACATGACAGAAATCCACCCGGAGTCGGGTGGATTTCTGTGCTATCCGAAAGGCGGAACTCCGATGAAAACAGGATTTGAAATTTTTTTGCTTACGGCGGAGGAGCTGAGCATTTCCCGGGCGGCGCAAAAGGCGTTTGTGACCCAGCAATGCGTTAGCGACCACATCAAGCGTTTGGAAAAGGAATATGGTGTGGAGCTGTTTGAGAGAAAGCCTAAATTGCGTCTTACCCCCGCCGGAGAGGTGATGCTGCAAAGCCTGAGAAATATTCAGATTATGGAAAACAGCATGATCTCCAGCCTGCATGATATGTCCGGGGGGATGCGCGGCAAATTCACCCTCGGAATCAGCACCTCCCGCGCTCCGATCCTCATTCCCGCCGTTCTTTCGCACTACTACAAGCTGTTCCCCAACGTCAATATCTCGTTTTGCGTCGAGGACACACAGATTCTTGAGGAGCGACTACTCCGGGGCGAGATCGACCTTTTTATCGGCGTCAATACCGATCCCCATCCTGATTTTAACCTGACCTGCCTTGCGCCGGATGAGATTATGCTGATCATCTCTTCGGGGCTGCTACATCAGCATTTTGACCCGGCCGAAATTCAACGAATGGAGAAGGGCGTGGACATGACCCGCTTTACCCATATTCCGTTTACGTTGAGCTTTAAAACCGGAAAGGTAAACCGGGTCATCCAGGAGTATCTCAACTACTATAACCTGCGGCTCAACGTCGTTTACAACATCAGTGACAGCGAGTCGCAGATTTTGCTCTGCGCGTCCGGAATTTGCGCGTCTCTCTGTCCTCGGATGCTGCTTTCGACAGCGCATCGGCACAATTTGACCTGCGACGAGGCGAATAAGCTGTATATGCTGCCGATTAAAAATCTTGACCGCAGACTGCATCTTGATCTGGTCAGCCATAAAAATGTGGTTCAGCCGCTTTTCATCAGAGAGTTTATCGAAATTTTGCGCAATGAGGTAGCGGCTCTCGCACAGGAATACTTCATCGAGTAAGCAGGCAACGCCCTTCTCTCGCTCTGCGGGAAGAGGGGCGTTACCTTTTGCAAAAAAGGGGCATAAAGATTCCGTCAAGAAACAGTAAGATCGTCAAAAACTCGAATA
>CAZVAV010000275.1:0-3433 GCA_964625135.1 uncultured Oscillospiraceae bacterium
AACAAGAGGAGAATCAACGCCCTCTACCCGCGCCATCCCAACCGAGAGAGAAACGACAAACGAGGAGTGGGAGCTCGGCATTCCGCCCGCGCCGGTCAGCCGTTCCAGATTGAGGCTTCCGTGCATGAACCAATGCAGGCTGGTTTTGATCACCTGCGCGGCGAACCATGACAGCACCGCGATATTGAGAAGAGGATTGCTGCTGATGACCGACATCACTTGCATATTCTTACTTCCTTTGATCGGACGGGTCAGAGGGAAAAGCGACCGCGTCGTTTAGTTTTCACGTCTTGCCATCCAGTCGGTCAGCTCGATCAAAAAATGATTTTCGCCGAAAAGCTCGATGATCTCGCTGGACGCCTTTTCAAACAACTCGAAGGCGCGGCGCTGTGCCTCGTTAAATCCATGCATCGTGACAAAGGTCACCTTTTCGGCCTTATCATCACTCCCGATGTTTTTGCCCATCAACGCGGGATCGCCGAGCACGTCAAGAAGATCATCGGTAATTTGAAAGGCCGTGCCAATATATTCGGCGTAGCGCAGGGCGGTTTGGGTCCGTGCCTTATTCGCTCTGCCCGCGATGCAGCCGCAATGTACGGCGGCGCGGATGAGCGCACCGGTTTTCATGACAACCATGTCGGTATGCTCGGTGCGGGTCATGGTGCTGCCGCTTGCTTGCACATCGGCCACCTGACCGCCCAGCATGCCGTATTCGCCGGCAGCGCAGGATACTGCCCGGATTGTTTCGATACAGCGGGCAGCCCCGAGTGTTTCAACCGTTTGTTCCTTGGAAAGAACCTCAAAAGCGAGGGTCAGCAGCCCATCCCCGGCAAGCAGTGCCAAGGCTTCTCCAAACTGCTTGTGGCTGGTCGGCTTTCCCCTGCGCAGATCGTCGTCGTCCATGCAGGGAAGATCATCGTGAATCAAGGAATAGGCATGAACCATTTCAAGAGCGCACGCGGCAGGCAGGGCGTCCTGGGCATTCCCGCCGAACGCCCGGCAGAATTCCATCGCCAGAATAGCCCGAAGCCGTTTTCCGCCTCCCAATAAGCTATAGCGCATCGCTTCAAAAACATCCTGTTGGATCAGGTAGGGTGTTTGAGGAGCGGTATAGGCATCCAGTTTCAGTTCAACCATCTGCCGGTCTTCCCAAAGGCGCTGATTAAAATCCATTTGTTTCGCCGTCCTTTTGTAATCCCAGTGTTTCAAGCTTGAGCTTGGCTTCTCCGAGCTCCCGATTGCAGCGCTCAATCAACGCCGCCCCCTCGGCATAGAGGGCAAGGGATTGCTCCAGGGGTGTGTTTCCGTCGCCAAGCTGGGCGACGATCTCATCGAGCCGCTGCAGGGACTGTTCAAAGGTCATGTTTTTTCCTCCTCGCGGATCTGATCAATGGCTTGCACCCGCACCACAGCGGTTCCCTGGTGCAATCGGAGCCAAAGCTGATCGCCGGGCGACAGCTCCCCGATCGAAAGGATCGGCCGTCCCTCCCGCTGCGCGATTGCATAGCCGCGCGAAAGGATTTTTAACGGGCTCAGCGATTCCAGCAGCGCCGCTCTTGTTGCAAGGGCTTCCGCGCGGCGCAGAGTTTCCGACTGCATCAGCCGATACATCGATTTTATCAAAGAATCCAGCTTTTGTCTATTTTTATTCAGGAAAAATGCAGGATCACACAGGGCGGGCTGTGCGGAGAGCGTCGAAAGTCGTTGCTGTTTGTCCTCCAGCAGCCGAGCCATCCTCTCTTCGAGACGACGGGCACGCAGATTGACCGCTTCGCACAGGACTGCGCGGTCGCCAATCGCGAGCTCAGCCGCCGCAGTCGGGGTCGCGGCACGGAGATCGGCAGCATAGTCGCAGAGCGATACATCCGTTTCGTGCCCAACCGCCGAAATGGTCGGGATCCTTGATTCGGCCACGGCGCGTACCGTCTCTTCCTCGTTAAAAGCCCACAGATCCTCGGCGGAGCCGCCGCCCCGTCCGACAATGATGACCTCGCACCGCCCGTCCTCGTTCAGCCGCCGAATCGCGGCGGAGATCGAGGCGGCGGCTTCCCTGCCCTGTACCACCGCGGGAGCAAACAACAGTCGCACCGAAGGGTTTCGGCGCTCAGCCACGCTGACGATATCGTGCAGAGCGGCCCCCGAGGGCGAGGTTACAATTCCAATGGTTTTTGGATTTGGCGGAATCGGACGCTTTCTCTCGGCGGCAAAAAGCCCCTGTGCCTCAAGCGCCATTTTGAGCTTTTCAAAGGCAAGCCCCAGCGCCCCCGCTCCGTCGAGCATCAGCTCCGAGACGATCATCTGAAACGCGCCGTCCCGTTCATACAGGGTGGCTGCGCCCCGCGCAATCACGGCAAGGCCGGGCTGCGGCAGAAAACGAAGATGCAGCGCGTTTGAGGCGAACATCACCGCCCGCACCGATGCCTGCTGATCCTTCAGGGTAAAATAAAGATGCCCCGAGCGCTGATTCGCCGTGATGGTGCCGATCTCTCCGGCGACATAAAGCTCGGCAAGGCGGTTGTCCGCCTCAAGCTGGGAGCGAACATAACGGTTGAGCTGAGAAACCTTTAGAATCGAAACCGCCATCAGCGTTCCTCCGATCCGACCGGCTCGCCGGCGCGCAGCGCAGCCAGCAGCGCGGTGCCCGCTGCGTTGTCGCAGGAGTACTCGCGGGGAGCGAAAATTCCGCCGCAATCCGCCTCAATCGCAGGGCGAATGATCGAATTGGACATCACGCCTCCCGCAAAGAGCATCGTATCACAGCCGGTTTTTTGCTTTGCCCGTTCAATCATTCCGCGCAGGGCGGACAGGATGGCGTCAAGGCAGTAGCGGGCGATATCCGCAGGCTTCTCCCCCCGATTCAGGAGCGCGGCGCATTGGTTCTCGACCCCCGAAAGGCAGGGCCGATCCTCATGAAAGGCAATTTTAATCCGATAACGCTTTTCCGACTGCTGTGCGAGTGCGTCAAGGCCGGGGCCGGCGGGGAACGGAATGCCAAGCAGATGACCCACCCGGTCGACCACCTGTCCCGCGTTCAGATCGTTGCTGCCAAAAAGCAGTTGGAGGTCGGTGGAAAGCAGCGACCGAACCCAAATGCACTCGGTCGTCCCCCCCGAAAGATGAAAAGCCACAAAGCTTTGGTCAAGCAAATCGAGTCGTCCGGCGCCATAAAGCGCCGCCGCGACATGTCCCGCCTGATGGGAAAACCGGTATAGCGGAACGCCCATCGCCGCGGCAGCCGTCCGGGCAGCCATTAGCCCACTGTAAAAGCAGGGCATGTACGAGCCCTCGACATCGCGGGGGCGCTCGGATACCCCAATGGCTGAAAGCGAGCCGGGGTCTTCCACGCGCAGCGCCTCCATCAACTCCCCCAGCGCCTTGACATGAGAAAAAACGGCATCACTCTGCCGCAGTCCAACCTGACCTTGCGGCACGG
>CAZVAV010000276.1:0-3431 GCA_964625135.1 uncultured Oscillospiraceae bacterium
AACTCAAGATCAAGCAGCTCGGCCTTGCGGCGCAAAATCGCGACCCTTGTCTCATAATCCGGCGGCTGGATGTCCGCGATCAGTCCCGACTCAAACCGGCTGCGCAGACGATCCTCCAGCGTTTTAATCTCCTTGGGAGGGCGGTCGGAGGTCAAAACAATCTGCTTGTTTGCCTCGTAAAGGGTATTGAAGGTATGAAAGAATTCCTCCTGCGTACTGACCTTGCCGCTGATAAACTGAATGTCGTCCACCAGCAGAACATCCGCCTTGCGGTATTTATCATGGAACGCTTTGGTTCGATCGGTTTTGATGGCATTGATCAGCTCGTTGGTAAAATCCTCGCCCTTGACAAAAATAATTTCAAAGGAGGGATAGCTGTCCTCGATTTCGGAGCAGATTGCCCGCAGCAGATGGGTTTTTCCCAAGCCCGAATCCCCGTAGATGAACAGCGGGTTATAGGACGAGGAGGGATTGTTGGCCACCGCCACGCTGGCCGCGTGGGCAAATTTATTCGAGGAGCCGACGATAAAGGTTGAAAAGGTATAGGCGTATTCGCCGCTGGGCAAAAAGTTTGAGTTAAAATCCAGCTCGTTGCTTTTTGGCTCCTCGGGCTTTACCTCGACCGAGGGCTGGGCGTCGCGGCGCTCCTCGTCGCTTTGCACCGTGACCTTGACCGGAAAACCAACCACCTCTGCAAAGGCGGTGGAAAGAAACTCGAGATACTTACTTTCGATAATCTGCTTGCGAAAATTGGTGGGAACCAGCAGCACCGCCGCGGTTTCGTCAAAGCTGTCGCAGAGGATATCCTTGATCCAAAGCTTATACGGCCCCGCCGGCATCGTTTTTTGACAATATTCCTGTACGTAGGAAAAAATCTCCTGGGTGGAATCCATCGACTCGCCCTCCAAAAAAGGCCCTCTTGGGCCCATGTTAATATTCTTGTCCATCATAGCATAAAATCGTTAATTTATCAACATTATCAACCGAAAAACAAGTGCTTAATTATAATAGGAAAGAGGAATGGATTTTTGCGTGCTTTTGTGAAAAGAACAGGAAACAAAACGATCCGGCCTCTATTCCTATTCTAACTTGACAATTTGCATGAAAATCGCATTTTTTAGAGAAAAGTTTTTCTTTTTTCTCAAAGGTTCTTGACTTTACAGATCGGGATAAGCTATACTAATACTCTGCAAGGGTTCCCTGAAAGGAGGGGTTTGCTATGCTTAGAACTTATCAGCCGAAAAAGCTCCAGCGCAAGAAGGAGCATGGTTTTCGCAAGAGAATGAAGACGAGAAACGGACGGAAGGTACTTGCCCGCCGCCGCGCCAAGGGCAGAGCTCGGCTCACGTACTAATTCTGTAAGGCCACACCGTCTTGGTTTGTGGCCTTTCATTCTGTTTGCTGAAAACCAAAGCGGAGGGACGTTTTCCGGTTGCGAAGGAAAATTAAATCGATCACACGAAACAATGATTTCAGAAGGCTCTACCGCAAGAAAGCTGCGGTGGGCCCTGTTCTGGTAAGCTATGCCGCGAAAAACCGTTTGGGCTACCATCGGGTCGGCATTACAACCAGCAAAAAGATCGGGAAGGCTCATGATCGCAACCGGGCCCGCCGGGTGATCCGGGAGGCGTTTCGCCTCCTTTCGCCGTCTCTCCACGATCAATGCGGGTGGGATTTTATTTTTGTCGCCCGTGCCCGCACCACCGTCTGTTCGATGCAGGAGGTTTTTCGCCTCATGAAAAAGCAGCTGTCTCCCTATCTCAAAACAGCCGATGAAGCAGATCTTTAAGCGCGCGATTCGGTTTTATCAGCGGTTTATTTCAAGCAATACCCAACCGCGCTGCATTTATATTCCAACCTGCTCCAGCTATGCCTTAGAGGCGATCGACCGCTACGGCGCGATACGGGGCGGGTTACTTTCCGTTTGGCGCTTATTGCGCTGCAATCCCTTTGCGAAGGGCGGGTACGATCCGGTGCCGGAGCATTTCACCTTTCGCAGGGAGTATCAGGTTTATCCCGGAAAAAACCGAGAGAAACGCTTTGGCGGCGTGACTCTTTTGATAAAAAAGCTCGTATGGAGGAATCACCCGCATGATTAGTTTTTTCTCGTTTATCGGTACCCCTTTGGGCTGGATTATGTACCAGATCAACAACTTTACCCACAATTACGGCATTACGCTGATCATTTTTTCGGTGCTGCTGAAGCTCTGCATGATCCCGCTGGGCATCAAGCAGCAGAAGGGGCTGATCGCCAACGCCCGGATGCAGCCGAAGATGAAGGCCATCCAGAAGGCCTACGGCAACAACAAGCAGCGCTATTCCGAGGAGCTGCAAAAGCTTTATAACGAGGAGAAATTCTCTCCGATGTCCTCCTGCCTGCCGATGCTGATCCAGTTTCCGATCCTCTTTGGTATGCTCGATGTCATCTATTATCCGATCAAGCATATGCTCCGTTTGCCGGTCGAAACGATCAACAAGGCGATTGAAATCGCCACCACCATTCTCGGCGAAGGCGGCCTCAACGCTTATTCCAAGGAAATCAGCGTCCTTTCGGCAATTCAGCAAAATTCCGCGCCGTTCTATGAGGGGCTTGGCGCTGAGGTAGCCGACAAGATTCTGAATTTTGACTTTACGATGTTTGGCCTGTCGCTCTTCGACCAGCCCACCCTCACCCCGGAGGGACGGCCGTTCGGCATTTATCTGGCGCTGCTGATGATTCCGATTCTCTCGGGTCTGACCTCGCTGCTCATGAGTCTGATCACCAAGCAGTCGACCGCCGCGACGACCGACGGTCAGATGGCCGGAATGAACAATTCGATGATGATTATGATGCCGGTTATGAGCGTCTGGATTTCGTTTGTTGTGCCCGCCGGCGTCGGTATTTACTGGCTGATCTCAAACGTCTGCTCGAGCGTACAGTCCTATATCCTCAACAAGGTGATGAATCCCGCCGAGGAAATTGCCAAGGCGAAGGCCGAAGAGGAAGTGATGCGCGAGGCCGAGCGGCAGGAGCGGATTGAACAGAAGAAGAGAGCCCGGGAAGCCGGCATCAAGGATGCCGATGAAAAGGGTCTCTCCCAAAAGGAAATTGCCCGCCGCAAGCTTGCCGCCGCCAGAAAGCGGGACGCCGAGCGCTACGGAGAGGAATATGTCGACGTAACCGACGACGACATCAAATGACCCGATAGAAAAGGGAGGTTGAAAGCATGATCAAGGAAGTCATCGTGACCGGCAGAACAGTCGATGCCGCGATCGACAGCGGCTGCGCACAGCTGGGGCTTGAGCGTGGCGAGGTGGATTTTGAAATCATCAGCATGCCGCGTAAAGGGTTTCTCGGCCTGAGTCAAATTCCTGCCAAGGTGCGGGTTTTTGTCGAGCTTCCCGATCCCGCGCCCGAAAAACCGGCGCCAAAGCCGATTCAAAAGGCAGAG
>CAZVAV010000277.1:0-3429 GCA_964625135.1 uncultured Oscillospiraceae bacterium
CCTCGGCTATGCCGGTGCCGAACTTCTCGGGATGCTTGGAGGTTCGTTTGGCCTCGTTAAGCCCCACCCAAGAGGCAATATCGCCGCCCGCTCCCGGCAGAATACCGACAAACACGCCAATGATCGCACTTTTAATGATCAGCGGTAGTAGCCGGATCAGCTCCGACAGCTTAGGCAAAAAGCGTCCGGCAATCGTCGCCTCCTGCTTGACGGTCCCTCCCTTTTGGTTTCGTTCCTCCGCCTGAATCATAACCTGGGAGATAGAGAACAGCCCGATCATCGCAGGAATGAGGCTGACCCCGCCAAGCAATGCGGGAATTTTGAACGTAAAACGCGCATAGGCGTCGGGAGACATTCCAATCAGCCCAGCCATCAGCCCAATTCCACCGGCAATTAACCCCTTGACAACCGATTTTCCCGCCAGACTCCCAATCAGCGTAAGTCCAAAAAGCGCAATGAGGAAATATTCCGATGAGCTAAAGCTCAGTGACACACGCGCTAGCATCGGGGCGACAATCAGCAGCGCTATCGCGCTGATCAATCCTCCGATCACCGATGCGACAGTCGAAAGGCCGATGGCATGCAGAGCCTCTCCCTTGAGCGTCATCGGATAACCGTCGAGAGCGGTAGCCGCCGAGCTTGGTGTACCAGGGGTGTGAATAAGAATGGCCGAGATCGAGCCTCCATAAATTGCCGAGGTATAGATGGACGCGAGCATCACAAGCGCGGCGGTGGGATCCATGCCGTAGGTCACGGGAATCAGCAGCGCGATTCCCATTGTGGCGCTAAGCCCCGGGAGAGCGCCGATTACCATGCCGCCAATTACGCCGATAACCAGAGCCATCAGCACCTCAAGGGTAAGCAAATTCTCCATACAGCTAAATAATGCTTGGATCATCGTTCAATTTCTCCCTCCGTCAAAACAAAATGCCGGCCGGAAGGGCGACATGCAGTTGAAAAACGAACAAAGCATAGATAAACCCGAGCATTCCCAGAACAGTAATTGCCATATGAACAATTTTACGATATCCAAGGAATAGCATCATGGCCACCATAAAGACAGCACTGGTGACAAAGAATCCGATTTTGTCCAAAAGCAACGCGTAAGAGGCGATCAGCACAAGCGCAATAAGCGGAGAGACAAAGCTTTTAATCTGTACCGTTTCCCCTCCCGGAGCGGGTACCTTTCGCTTAACAGCTGATTGGATAATCAAAATTCCTCCCAGCAGGGTAAACAAAGCGATGACACACAGGGTGTAATGTCGGGTCGTCTCCGGCATACCTTGGGTATTTGCCCAGGCCCATATCCCCACCGCAACTGTCAAAATTCCGATGATCATATCTTGTAGTCTGGTTTTTTCCATCATGGATCATTATCCTCTTCCCTTTCTTTATAGTCCCGCGGACAACGCCAATATCCTCCTGACCTCCCTCCTTTTGCTATGCTTCTCTGCCATACGACAGGCTCATCTCCCGGTTAGAGAAAAGCAAAAGATTTCCATTTTGATCAAATGGAATTTCCTGATATTCTCCCATGACCTCAATAGGCATAACCGCCGCGCGAACCGCAGCTTCGGAGAGATAGATTTCATCAAGGTATTTGGTACTGCGGATCAAAGCGGTGCGAATCTTTTCGGGCCTTGATTGTCCACAAAGCTTTACACAAGCCTGAAGCACCTCCCGGTCGTTGCCTAAAACCATCGGCATCCTTGTACTGGATGGCTCGGTCGAGGTAAGCGTATTGATATAGGAGGCGTTAAAATCAATTTGCTCATACAGGTGGCGGGGAACAAAGTCCGCCAGCCCCATGCCGTTAGCATTTCCCTCGGACTTTCGGGTGATGTTAAGCACGCCAAGCTTGAGCACATTCGGTCCGCCCGACGCAGCCTGCGTGTGATACCGGCCGATCAGGTTGGTATCCATGCCGGTACCGCTGATTTCCTTACCCATCTCGCAAACAACCAGCACGTCAATGGCATCGAGCGCCAACCGAGGCATTTTTCGCCACGCGGACTGTAGCAGGCGGGGCTCCTCTTCCAGAATTTCATCCCTTTTCAGTACCCGCAGCTCGGCGATTCGATTGTAGCCATTCTCTACTGTAGCGACACCACAGAGAATATTCAGCCGAGAGAGACCGATTGAACCAACAGCCAGAATATTCTCAGCCATATTCTCAAAGCGCAGAAAATGGGTCATTTCGGCGCCCTTCTGCTTGGCAAGACCAATGGCGAGCATCTTGACCAGTCCACTTTCATATTTACCCCGAAACGAAGTATGAGGCTTGACGCGATTGAGCAGAATGATACCATCGGCTTCAAAGGCGTTCTTGTCTATGTAGACAGGTAGCCCCTTATCGGTTACGCCGATTCGGCACACCTCCATTGAAGAAAGCACCTGAGCACCGGTGCTCTCTTGGGTAATTCCGTACTCTCTGAGCACATCAACCTGTCCCTCAGCGGTCGCTCCACCATGGCTGCCCATCGCGGGAATCAGTAGCGGAATACCGCCCTTTTCCCGTACAAACGATACAATTGTTTTGACCAGCAACGCATATTGATCAATGCCGCGACTTCCACAGGTAATCGCAATCCTCATTCCCGGCATAATTGGCGCACAGGACGCTTCCAGTTCGCCGCGCAGGATGTGCTCCACATCCAAAAGGATGTCGTGATTGAAAAACTGCTTGACTCTGGCCACCTTGGGTATTGAATAATCTGACAACATTTCACTAATTTGCAACATGCTTTTTCCTCCAACAGTGCAGCGAGTCAAATTTCAACGGCCCTTCCCACATCGATTCTCTTCCAGAACCTCGTCTGACCATGGTAAGGTAAGGCTATGAAACATTCATGTAAAATATAATCCAATCAATATCCAATACCATACCCAGCTTCTGCGCGATCTTAGGGCTTGGACGACGATGACCTTTTTCAATATTCGTGTAATGAGTTCTGGAAATTCCGATCCGAGCTGCTACATCGCTTTGCGTCATGTTTCTGTTTTTTCTCTCCTCTAAGAGAATCGTTTCAAACCCCATTCACCATCCCTCCCTTATTTTGTTGAAATTCGACAAGCTTATTATAGTTTCTAATACTAACATTGTCAAGCAAAATTTATTAATATTCTTTGATTATGTTTCATTTTGAAACATAATCGCTTTTTCCTTGCTGTTTCTTAAAGAAACGTTATAATAACTATGAGGGGATGCTTCAGTATGAATTTGAAAGAACTCAGGATCAAACAAGGCCTTACTCAGGCTCAGGTAGCCAAGGAAATGGGACTGTCCCGGGCATCATACACCAATATGGAAAATAGTAAGCGGGGGATCGAAGCATCTCAGCTTGTCAAGCTGTGTGAGATTTTTGACTGTTCAGCCGATCATATTCTCGGCACACCCCACACGCTTCCCCACAGAGGAAGTGTAAAAAT
>CAZVAV010000278.1:0-3383 GCA_964625135.1 uncultured Oscillospiraceae bacterium
CGCGACGGTCAGCGCCAGCCCTTGCTCCCGTTGAGCCGCCTGCACCCGGACGCTGCCGCCCGAGCCGATCGCCCGAAAGCTGTTGTTGATCAGATTAATCAGCACCTGCTTGATCTCGGCCTCGTCCGCGTAGAGGGTCAGTCCATCCCCGGACAAAAAGGAAAGCAGGATGCGGCTGTTTTCCGCGACCTTGGTGTAGAGCAGCGAAATTTCGTCGAAAAGCCGTCCCACCGGGAAATTGGTCTTGTGGCTGACCCGCTGCCGCGCGATGTTGAGCAGATTCTCAATCAAAAGATTGATCCGATCCACCTCGCCGACCATGCTCGAGCAGAGGGCGCGATCCCCCTCCCCCGAGAGCCGCCGGGCGATCACCTGAATGCTGGCTCGGATTCCGGCCAGTGGGTTTCGGATTTCGTGGGCGAGGTCAGCCGCAATCTGGCCGGTGTAGGCGAGCTTTTCGCTCTCGTTGTACTTTTCCTCCATCATCTTTTTGTAGGTGATGTCGTCGAGCGTGCAGAGCGCGCCCCACTCAAAGCGGGTCGGATCGACCAATCGCCAGAGGCCGATTTCGAGATCAATCGACCGCCCGGCTCCATCCTGCACCCGGATGGGGTCGACGAGCAACCGCCCGGTGCCGAGCCATCCGGTCAGCAGGCGTCCCAGCTCCTCGCCCGATTCGCTGCGCCATACCCCCGGCTCAAGCAGCGCACTGGCCTTTGAATTGATACAGAGCTGCTCTCCCACCGCGTCAAAGGCCGCAACCCCGATCGGCAGGTTTTCCACAATGCTCTCGTTGAGCTGTTTGACCCGCAGAATTTCGTCGGTGTGCCGCCGCAGGTCGAAGAGCATCCGCCCGAAGGCACGAGCCAGCTCCCCGATCTCGTCTCCCCGCTCGGTATAATCCCCCAGCAGCTCCCCCTGCCCGGCCCGCCGCGGCTCCCGGCTGACATCGGCGCAGACCGCCGAAAACCGCCGGATGGGCTCGGAGATATTGGCCGCGACAAAGACGCTTGCCTGCACCGTCACAATCAACAGCGCCACGGTGGCGAGCAGCAGATACTTCTGGGCATCGATCAGCGCGTCATAAAAATCGCTGCGGTCGATGACATAGGTCAGCTGCCAGCCGAAGGAATTGTCCTGCCGGGAGGACAGCTCCCACGGGGACGAAAGATCGGAAGGGCCGGTGCCCAGCAGCAGCAGCCCGTCCTCGTCGTGAATCACAAGGCTCGGATCTTCTCGCTGTCGGCAGGCATCGAGAATTCCTTGCCGCCCCTCTGTTTTGCCATACTGGAGAATCTCCCCGGTGACCGTCTCAAGGGTGAGATCGGCGACCATGGTGCGCTCCTCCAGCAGCGAATGATAGCTGTTATAATAAAGAATGCTGCCGAACAGAACGGTGAACAGTAAAAAAATGCAGAGAAACGGGTAAAAAATCCGGTTCTCGATATTCATCCTAATGGGAAGGCGCATCGTTCTCCTCCTTTGGCCAGGTCAGCTTTGAAACGATCAGAAACGCCGCGCCGCTGAGAAGGGTGGCGGGAAATGCCGCGTGAAACGGCAAAATACCCCGCCAATAGACAGGATAGAAGAACAGCAGCCCGAACAGTCCGGTCAAAATTCCCGCCCAGATGCCCTTTGCGGTCGCCTTGCGGTAGAGCAGCGCGCCGTAAAGCGTTGGGAAGAGGGTCGCGCCAAAGATCCCCCAGATATCGCCGCCGTAGGTAAGCAGGCTCTGCGGCGGATGGATCGAAAGGAGCAGCGAGACGGTACCTCCCACCAGAATGCTCAAGCGGGAGAGGGAAAGCAGCGCCCGCTCGCTTAGGGAATCCTGCCGCAGGGTGTTGACAATGTCGTAGGAAAAGGAGGAGGCGATGATCAAAAGCTGAGAGTTGGCGGTCGAGATGCAGGCCCCGATCACCGCAAAGAGAAAAAATCCGCTCCAGCTGCCATACAGCAGGTTATTGATGACGTAGACGAAGATTTCGTCGGTCTCGAGCACAACGGGGAGGCTCGGAAACATCACCCGCATTCCCAGACCGATCTGTAGCAGGGCAAAATAGAGCAATGCCAATACAACCAGCGACAGGATGATCATCCGGCGCGAGGTTCTGGCGTCCTTCGCCGCAATGATCCGCACCGCATACTGTGGATTGGCCGCAAGCCCC
The DNA here is from genome assembly GCA_964625135.1 of uncultured Oscillospiraceae bacterium. Classification (GTDB taxonomy): domain Bacteria; phylum Bacillota; class Clostridia; order Oscillospirales; family Ruminococcaceae; genus Yanshouia. Next base: position 2,166 of record CAZVAV010000278.1, read on the forward strand.
AGACCCCAGCCGAAAAACATCGTGATGCTCATCATTGGGGCGAACTTCCCCTTGCCGAAGAGCTGCAGCAGCTCTCCGGGATCGGTGGAGAACAAAATATTCGGATAGGCCATCCCGCTGAGCTCCGCTGCCTGCCGGTGAATTTCAAAGATGCCGCCCGCCCGTGACACGACCATCGCAAAAACCATCGCCGTGCCGATCAGCAAGGTAATCAGGTTGAAGGCGTCGGTTTGGGTGACGGTGTGGAAGCCGCCGAAGGTTGCATAGAGGATGAAAAGGTAGATCAGCAGAATCGACAGCCCATAGGGGATATCAAAAAGGGAGGATGCCACCAGCCCGAAGCCCCGGATCTGGATCACAAGATAAAGCACATAAGTAAAGATCATGATACCGGCCACCAGAAGCTGAAGCCCCTTCGAGCCAAACCGCTTGCGAAAGAGCTCAGGGATAGTCAAAATATCGTTTTGATAAAGCCTGCCGCTGATTCCGATGAGCAAAAACGCCCCGATATACCATGGGATGACCGAGTAAAACAGCGCGGCATAGCCGCTTTCAAAAACGCTGCCGGTAAACCCGAGCACCGTGGCGGCGGAAATCCATGTGCCGGCAAAGGTCATTATACAGCGCACCGTATTAAGCTGCCGCCCGCCGAGATAGAATTGCCCGGGGGTATTCCCCTTGTGAAAGCTGCTTTTTCCGATCCAGACAAGGACCGCCGAATAGATCGTGAAATAGATCAGGTAAACGAGTGTTTTGTTCACAGCAGCATTCCTCCCCATAATTCGGCTGATTCTATCCTATCGTGAAAGGAACTTATTGTCAATCAGACGCCCAAACAGGATCCAAAAATCTGTGCAAGTCAGACAAAAGCACCGGTTGCCCCTCCACGGGCACCCAGTGCTTTTGTTGGTCAAGCTTTGTGTTGGCATAAACTGTAATGGGAGGTCAAACTGACGATCCCGGTAGCAGATGCAGGATCAGCGAAAAAATCTGCGGAAACAGCGCCATAACGGCGATGAGGCGGCAAATTTGCAGCACAATCAGATTCGGGCTGTTGATTCCCATATCGGCGGCGATAAAGGCCATTTCACTGGCTCCCGCCGGTGCGGCAGAAAGCATCCCCTCGCGGCGCGGCAGGCCAAAGAGCCGATGAACCAGCCAGCCGACGAAAATGCAGTTCAGCAGGTAGCCGCTCAACAGCAAAAAGGCGGGCCAGAT
>CAZVAV010000279.1:0-3381 GCA_964625135.1 uncultured Oscillospiraceae bacterium
GGTGAAACAGCGGCTTTTTGTGCTATACTAAAGAATCAGAAATCCGGGTGCGGGGAAAGGGGAAAGCGCAGGCATGAAACCGATTTTTTTGATTGCGCCGATGTCGGACGCCTATGACAAGGCGGTTGAGGTGATTGCCGAAAAGGGCTACGACAACATCGACGTGGAGTTGGCCAATATGGGGGACGGGGTGAGCGCGGCTCGCCGGGCGATCGGGCAGGGCGCAAAGATCATCGTGACCCGGGGCGGTACCTATCAGCTTTGCCGCGCCGCGTTCGACCTGCCGATTGTCGAGATCGGGGTGACGGCCTACGACATTTTGGAAAGTGTCCATCGAGCCGGGCCGATCGAGGGACCGGTGGCGGTTGTCGGCTATAACAATGTTGTCAACGGCTTTGATCTGCTGCGGGAGCTGCTCCCGTTTGAGATTGTCAAGATCGAGCTGCACGCGGAGGATCAGGTGCTCGAGGTAATCCGCCAGCACCGGCAGAAGGGAATTCGCACCTATATCGGGGACGCCAACGTCACCCGGATTACCGAGGCGCTGGGCTGCCGGGGAATCGTCATCTTTTCTCAGAAGGATTCGATTATGACGGCGATGCGAGAGGCTCGCCGGATTCACCGCGCCGCCTGGGTGGAGCAGCAGCGGGCGCAGCAGATCGCCACCATCACCGATTTTGTTCACGATGGAATCCTGGCCATTGACGAGAACGAAACGGTCACCATCTTCAACAGCCGCGCGGCCGAGGTGTTTGGTGTCGACCGCAGCGCTGCCATTGGGCGCAATATCCGGGGGGTGATTCCCAATACGCTGCTGCATGAGGTGCTCCGCACGGGGGAGCCCCAGCTCGGAAGGCTGCAAACGGTCAACAGCTCGATCATTGCCACCAACCGAGTTCCGATTCTTGTGGATGGGGCGGTGCGGGGCGCGGTCGCGACCTTTCAGGATGTCACCGAAATGCAGCGGACCGAGCAAACCATCCGACGCAAGCTGGCCAAAAAGGGCTTTACCGCCCGCTACCGTTTTGAGGATATCGTGGGGCAAAGCTCCGAGATGAAGGAGTGCGTCGAAACCGCCCGCCGCTATGCCCTCTACGATACCCCGGTGCTGATCTGCGGCGAATCCGGCGTGGGAAAGGAGCTTTTCGCCCAGTCGATTCACAATGCCGGGGGGCGCTGCAACGGCCCCTTTGTCGCGGTCAATTGCGCCGCGCTTCCGCCTGCGTTAATTGAAAGCGAGCTGTTCGGCTACGAGGAGGGCTCGTTCACCGGAGCCAAAAAGGAGGGACGCGCCGGCGTGTTTGAGCTGGCGCACGGCGGCACGCTGCTGCTCGACGAGATCAGCGAGATTCCCCTGCCGCTTCAGGGGCGGCTGCTGCGGGTGCTCCAAGAAAAGGAGGTCATGCGGATCGGCGCGGACAAGGTGATTCCGGTCGACGTGAAGATCATCTGCGCCTGCAACCGCGATCTTCAGGCGATGATGCTCTCGGGGGATTTCAGGCGCGACCTCTACTTTCGGATCAGCATTCTGCTGCTTTCGATCCCGCCGCTGCGCGAGCGCAGGGAGGATATCATGCTGCTTGCGGAGCATTTTAACCGCAAGTATGCCCAACGGTACGGAAAACCACCTCTGGTCTTTCACGAACGGGCGCAAGGCTGCCTGACCGGACGGTATTACGAGGGAAATGCCCGCGAGCTGGAGGGGCTGATTGAGCGCTGCGTGATTCTCTCCTCCTTCGCGGGGCTTGCCACCCACCGCGCGCCCTACGGCGGGCTGGGAAAGGGGAGCACCGAGCAGGAGTTTCTTGACCGGGAAAGCGATTTGCGGTCGGTGGAGGATTGGTATATTCAGAAAATTTATCACAAAACCGGGGAAAACAGTAAAAAGACCTGCGAAATTCTCAAGATCGATCGGACGACCCTCTGGCGCAGGTTGAAGGGGTCGTCTTAAAACGGGCAAAAAACCACAGCTGTTGTATTTTGAAACGAATTTTGTTGAATATTTCAACTGAACTTAAAAAATTCGCGTTTGGCCTACCCGAAAACGGCTTATTTTCCTTCATAAACGGTTCATACTAAATGTGGCATAGTTTTTGCATGAATAATCTCATGAAGATCCGCAAAATTTCTGCGGATACAGAAGAGATGGAGGAAACAAGATGAAAATTTTACAAATGGTCAAGAAAGTCCCCGGCGGCCTGATGGTCATCCCGCTGTTTCTCGGCGCGGCCTTTAATACCTTCCTGCCCGGTCTGATTACGCTGGGCGGAGCCGGAACCTTTACCGCACATCTGTGGAAGTCCGGCGCAATGCCGATCCTCGCGGTGTTCCTGTTCTGCAACGGTGCGCAGATCAATGTCAAGCAGGCCGGTGTTCCGGTGCTCAAGGGCATCATCATCACCGTTGTAAAGGTCGGCCTCGGCGCGATCATCGGCATTCTGCTCAACAGCGCCTTTGGCCCGGCCGGTATCCTGGGTCTGACCCCGCTCGCGGTGATCGCCGCGATGGCCAACTCGAACGGCGGCCTCTATGCCGCGCTGGCCGGTGAGTTCGGCGACGCGACCGACGTCGGCGCGGTGTCGATCCTTTCGATCAACGACGGCCCCTTCTTTACGATGGTCGCCCTTGGCGCGTCGGGCATCGCTTCGATCCCGATCATGACGCTGGTCGGCTGCGTGCTGCCCATTGTGGTCGGCTGCGCGCTCGGCAATCTGGACGAGGAGCTGCGCAATTTTGTCGCGCCCGGCGCTACCATGCTGATTCCCTTCTTCGCCTTCCCGCTCGGCGCGGGTCTGAACTTTACCCAGCTCATCACGGCGGGAATGCCCGGCATTCTGCTCGGCGTCGCGGTCACGCTGATCACCGGCATCGGCGGCTATCTGTCGATGAAGGCGATGCGCTCGAAGCATCCTCAGGTCGGCGGCGCGATCGGTACCACCGCGGGCAACGCGGTCGGCACCCCTGCCGCGGTTGCGGCAGCCGATCCCTCGATGCTTGCCCTGTCTGAGATTGCCACCGCACAGGTCGCGGCTTCGGTCATTGTTACCGCAATCCTCTGCCCGGTGCTGGTCAATTTCCTGGATAAGCTCGAAAAGAAGAAGGCCAAGTAAATTCCAAATCATCTTATCATTTCTCTGCTTCGCGTGGTGAGATGCTTGCTTTTATCCCAATTTGTGCCGACGCGAAGCGGCGGAATGGATGATTAAAATGGAACAAAATCGTTATTTGATCATCGCCGATGATTTTACCGGTGCAAATGATACCGGCGTTCAACTCAAGCGGCACGGCTTTGCCACCGATGTGATCTTTGATCCCGCTCTCATCGGAAAAAGCGGTTCCTTTGTCCTGAATACAGAATCCCGCGGAATGAGCGGCAAGGAG
>CAZVAV010000280.1:0-3362 GCA_964625135.1 uncultured Oscillospiraceae bacterium
GTCCTTCCAGACGATGTCGCCGGGATAGTAGTCGTTTTTCTCCGAGAAGCCGAATGAGATCAGCTTTGTTTTAAGCCCCGCAACGGCCTTGCGGCTGTTTTCGTCATCGCCGTTATAGACTACGGCGCGGGAAGCATTTTGGGCAAATTTATGAAACGAGTGGATCAGGTTCTCCATCGTCTTAAAGTAGTCAAGATGATCGTCATCGATATTAAGAATCACCGCGATATCGGGGGAGAGGTGCAGAAAGGTGTCGACAAATTCGCAGGCCTCAACGGTCATGGTATCGGATTGCCCCGCCCGCCCGCTGCCGCCGATCGCATTGATCTTGCCGCCGATGACCGCCGAGGGGTCGAGCCCTGCGGCAAGCAGAAGCTGGGTGACCATCGCGGTGGTGGTGGTTTTTCCGTGGGTGCCCGCCACACAGACGCAGTTTTGATAGCGGCGTGAAAGCAGGCCAAGCATTTCGCTGCGCTCGATGATCGGGATACCGCGTGCTCTGGCCGCGACCAGCTCGACGTTGTCGGCCATGATGGCCGCCGAGTAGACCACCGCGTCGGCGTCCCCGAGATTCTCGGGGCTGTGGCCGATGGCAATGCGGATGCCCATCTCCCGCTCCTGATCGATGGTATCGCCGGGATTGTTGTCCGAACCGCTGATGGTATAGCCCTGCGCGTGCAGAATCTGCACGATCGGGAACATCCCCGAGCCGCCGATTCCAATAAAATGGAGCCGGTGGCAGGAATGGAGAAGATTTTCTGTCAATGCGGGCATAAAGGCCACCTCCGAATTTATGGTTCTGCCAAAGGATTTCTCTGTCAAGTGTTGGCGCGGCGAGGTCGGGTTAAACGCGCTGCCGCCTCAAGCTTGTAAAAGTATATCACGAAACAAGGGGGATGAAAACAACAAATCAAATTCGCCCGCACAAAGATTTCCGACAGCTGAATAAATTTTTTCCAATTGGCGGATACTTTAGAGCACAGGCGGATTACCGTCAACACGACGTCAGGAGGAAGCAAATGAACATCACGAACATTAAAATCAGAAGAACCTATGAGGATAGCCGGCTGCGCGCCCTCGTTTCGCTGACCCTTGAGGGGGATTTTGCGGTGCATGACATCAAGATTATTGAAGGCTCGGAGCGGCTTTTTGTTGCGATGCCGAGCCGCCGGGATGAGCAGGGAACCTTTCGGGACATCTGCCACCCAATCACCGCCGAAGCGCGGCAGACGCTGGAGGATCGAATTTTGACTGCCTACCGCGAGTATCTTGACGAGGCTGCCCGGGAGCGGAGCGGCGGGGAGGAGCCGCGGAACGAATCCTGCCATACCCCCATAGGATGAAGTAATTTTCATCCTATGGGGGTATCATTATGGGGCAATTGTCAAACCAAACCGCCATCGAGGACGCGCGCCAGATTTTTCGGATCACCCGGATCGAATGTGATCAGCCTCTTGAGAGGATCGAGGCGCTCGTCCTCGGCGACGCGCCCTGTACCGAACCGCTTGCCGAGGCGTTAAGAAAAGCGGGCGCGGCGGTGGCCTGTCTGGCCGATCCGCCGGAGCAGGGGGAGCGCTATGATCTGGTGGTGCTGCTGCGGGGAATCGAGCCCCGGACGCTGGGCGAGCTTACACGTCCCGGCGCTCTGGTGGTCGATGCTTGCAGAGCAAAAAATTCCGAATGGGTGCTTTATGATCCCGCGCTGCACTATCGCCGGATTCGCGTCATTTCGATGGCGGGGCTGTAAGAGGAAAACCTTTGAAAAAGTAGCCGCAGGCGGTCGTATCGAGAGGTGAGCTAAATAAATCCGAGCGAAACTGATGCAGGTCATGCAATAATCCCCTGCATTTGCTTGCTTTTCGGTTGGTTTCTGCTATACTATAAATGCAGGAATTACAAAAAGGAGGACCTTTTCATGCATAGGGACCTGATCGGATTGATTACAGGAATGATGCCGAAGCTTTCCAAAGGACAAAAACAAATTGCGCGCTACATTGTCGAGCATTATGATAAAGCGGCCTTTATGACCGCCGCCCGACTCGGACAGGCGGTCGGAGTGAGTGAATCCACCGTCGTCCGCTTCGCCTCCGAGCTTGGGTACGAGGGCTATCCGCAGCTCCAGCGTTCCCTTCAGGAGCTGATTCGTAACCGGCTGACCACCGTCCAGCGGATGGAGCTGACCGACGAGCAGCTCGGCGGCGGCGACGTCGTCGACCGGGTGCTTTCGATGGATATCGATAAAATTCGCCGAACCCTTGAGGAGGTTTCCCGCACCGATTTCGCGCGCATCGTCGATACGCTGCTGACGGCGCGAACCATCTACCTCATCGGCATCCGTTCCTCCGCCGCGCTGGCCAGCTTTATGGCCTTTTACTTTAACCATGTCTTTGACAACAACGTGCGGCTGGTGACCTCGGCCTCGACTTCCGATGTGTTCGAGCAGCTGCTGCGGATTCAGGAGGGGGACGTTTTCTTTGCGATGAGCTTCCCCCGGTACAGCAAGCGAACCTTTACCGCCATGAAGTTTGCACAGGAGCGGGGAGCCACCACCATCGCGATGACCGATTCGAGCCTCGCGCCCATCGCCGAGATCGCCGATCTGCGGCTCTATGCCCGCAGCGAGATGGCCTCGTTCGTCGACTCGCTGGTCGCGCCGCTGTCGCTGATCAACGCGCTGATTGTCGCGATCGGCATCAAGCGCAAGGAGGAGACCAGCCGTACCTACGCCGAGCTGGAGCGGATCTGGGATCGGTATGAGGTCTACACCAAGGCCGAAGACGGAGAGCATTGATGGGGAAACATTATGATCTGATCGTCGTCGGCGCGGGCGCGGCCGGTGTCATGGCGGCGGGACAGGCGGCGGGGCTCGGCGCCTCGGTGCTGCTGCTCGATAAAAACGCCCGAATCGGCCGTAAGCTGATGATCACCGGCAAAGGACGCTGCAACGTCACCAACAACTGCGACCGGGATCGCTTCCTCGAAGCGGTTCGCCGCAATCCCCGCTTCCTTTACAGCGCGTTTGACGCGCTTCCCCCGCAGGAGGTCATCCGTTTCTTTGAGGAGCAGGGGGTCGCACTCAAAACCGAGCGGGGAGCCCGGGTTTTTCCTGTTTCGGACAAGGCCGTCGATATCGTCGACGCGTTGCGCCGCTTTGCGGATCAAAACGGGGTCGTTTTTCGGCAGAACCGGGTGGTCTCGCTTGAAACAATGGATGGCCGGGTGTCCGGAGTGGTGACCGTGGACTCGAGCCGTTACGAGGCCGACGCGGTGCTGCTGGCCACCGGCGGCCTGAGCTATCCGCTCACCGGCTCGACCGGGGACGGCTACCGGCTCGCCGAATCGGTCGGGCATACCGTGCTGCC
>CAZVAV010000281.1:0-3325 GCA_964625135.1 uncultured Oscillospiraceae bacterium
CCCAAAAAAAGGGGACTTCCGTCGTAACGGCAGTCCCCTTTTTTCAATCCAGCTTTATGAAATCGGCTTGACCAGAACGCCCGCCGCGTAGGTCTGGGGACGTCTGTCGCGGAACATGTGGATGGTGCCGCGGATTTCGTCAATCTTTGCGAAATCCACCGAGCCGCAGATGATCTCCTCGTCCCTGCCGCCCTCGGCAATGACCTCGCCCCACGGATCGATGATGATCGAGTGGCCGCAGTAGGTACCCATCGGGCTTGCACCGACCCGGTTGCAGGCGATGATGAACATCTGGTTTTCGATGGCGCGCGCGGTCAGCAGCGTTCTCCAGTGGTTGACGCGCGGATCGGGGAAATCGGAGGTCACGATGACCGCCTGCGCCCCCGCCACCGCGTAGCTGCGAGCCAGCTCGCAGAAGCGGATGTCGTAGCAGATCATCAGCCCAAACCGACCGACCTCGGTGTCAAAGACATCCATCTTCTCGCCGTGCATGAGCTTGCAGTCCTCGTCCATATCGCTGTAGAGGTGCATCTTGCTGTAGTCCCCGATGATTTCACCGCTGCGGTTGATCAAAAAGGTGGTGTTGCGCATCGCGCCGTCCTTGTGCAGCGTGCCGATCGAGCCTGCCACAACCCAGACCTGATACTGCGCGGCAAGCGCACAGAGCACGGTGACCGAGGGGCCGTTTTCCGGCTCAACATGCTTTTCCATCTCATGGAACATCACATCGGAGAAGCCGCAGCTCCAATCCTCCGGCAGGACGACGACATCCGGGCGGGGATTCTTCGCCATCGCCTCGGCGAACAGCTCCCGGACATGCTTGTGGTTATACGCGGGATCACAGAACTTGATATCGGTTTGCAGCAGCGCAAAGTTTACCATAATCTCTGCCCCTTTCCTCAATGTCAGCCCATTGTGTACAGAATCGAACGGATCAGCACGTAAATAAAGGTGATCACCGTCAGGCACCAGCCGTTTTTCAGCATTGCCTTAATATTTTTGGAGCGGGCAAGTCCCATGCTGCCCACCATATCGACGGTGGGGGTAACAAAGAAGGTAACCTGGCAGGAGACCAGCACCACCAGCGCCCAGATGCCCATCTTGACATCCATCAGCGTGACCAGCGGCAGGAAAAGCTCGTGGGTGATCTGCGCCTGCGCGACGCCCGCGCCCGAGATGCCGAACACGCCGATCAGGGTGGCAATCATCAGGAAGGCGATCACGCCGCCCGCGTCGATCAGCGGCTGCATATAGCCGGCCAGTGCGTCAAACGCGCCCGAGGCCGCGACATAGTTGAGGAAGGGATCAAAGAGGACGAACATAAAGAACATCCAGTACATCTTCGAGCTGCCCTGCACCAGCGTTTTGATCGAATCGGTGATGGTCATGCCCGAAGCGAAGCCGGTGACCAGCGCCGCGGTCAGCATGACAACGATGGCGTACGAAGCGCCGGCCTTGGCAACGATGCCATAAACCAGCATGACGGCCATGGTGAGGATAAACGCGAGGGTCGCGCGGTTAATCAGGGGGGTGGCCTCAAAGTTTTCCGCGGCGGCATCCTCGGCGCTGTACGCCTCCTTGCCCTCGGTGAGCTTCTGGGTGCGGCAGGCGATAAAAAAGGTGCTGCCCCAGACGATCACAGCCAGCGGAATTCCGGCTGTCATCATATATTCGCTGTAGGTCAGACCGGTCAAACCCATGATGGTCGCGACGGGGGGACCAAACGGGCCGATGTACAGGCCGGTCGCGCCCGCGCCGTGGAAGATAACGCCCAGCGTCGCGGGGGTGAGGCCAAGGCTGGCCACAATCGGAATCAGAATCGGCGCGATGATGGCGTTCGAGCCGGCGAGGGTGCCCAGCATCGAAACCAGCGTGGTGCAGGTGATCATCGAGACAAGGATCGCCTGCTTCTTGGTTTTAAGCTTGGTCTTTTTGATGACAAAATGCACGATGTTGTGCGCGACCTTGGTGCGGGTGAGCACCTCGCCCAGTCCTGCACCCAGCACAATAATAAAACCGATCAGCGACAGAAACGAGCTCAGGGATTTTTGCAGCGTCGCTCCAAAGCCAAGAACCGTCTCTCCGGTCATCACCGCGCCCAACAGGACGCAGATCAGCACCGCGAGGTTCATGTCCTTGCCCTTTAGCATCAAATAGATGTAGAGCAGCAGCGGCAGAAAGCCCAAAATTGCAGGCAGCCCGAAAATCATAGCGTTTCCTCCTTAATCTTGCCTTTTCTTCTGTGTTTGGGAAAGCCCCCGATGCAGCGATACCGTACGTCAATCCCTGCGTTCAGGCGGCGTGGGAACCCACTAGAGATAGAGGTTTTGCTCGAGCGCGATGGCATCCTGGCGCTTCATGCGCAGCAGTGTTTGCTTGCTGTCAAGCTGACCCAGCGCGGTAACAAGGCAGTTGGCAAGGGTCATGGCTCCGGCAAAGCTGTATGCGCCGTTCATGTTCTTCGCCAGCAGAACATGGTTGGAGCGCAGGGCGATCGGAGCCTGATAGCTGTCGGTGATCGACACCACGCAGCAGCCCTTCTCGTGAAAAAAGGATGCAAGCTCATAAGAGATGCGGGTATAGCGGGAGTAGCTGATCGCGATTAAAAGATCCTCCGGCTCGACATAGAGCAGCTTGTTCGAGATATCGTTGTGATCATCCACCAAAAGCTCGACGTTGGGCAGAAAGCCCTTGAGCATAAAGTGGAGAAAATAAGCCACGCAGAACGACGAGCGGGAGGCGGTGATATAAAGCTTTCCGCGCAGGCCACGAATCCGCTCGACGGTGCAGTCAAAGCTTTTTTGCAGATCCTCGCTGTAAAGCGAGGCCAGCGTCACCTGATTGGCTTCGATTAGCGTTTTGAGGGCTCCGTTTTCACTCTGCGTCGAAATCGAATCCTTAATCTCGCGCATGGGCGTCACATTTTTGAGCACCATTTCGGCGAGGCGCTTTTGAAAATCGGCGTAGCCCTGACAGCCGATCTCCTTGACAAAGCGACTGATGCTCGCCACGCTGACGCCGGAATGCTCCTCCATCTCGGTGATCGAGTGAAACGCCGCCGTGCCGATATTACCGCGGATATAATCGGCCAGACGTTTGTTGGTTTTTGAAAAGCCCTCATACTTTTCTTCAATTACCGCAAGCATATTGTTCTCTTCCATCCAGTCCCTCCCTCTTTGGTTTCACTATAGCGGAGGGTCTTAAAAATGTCAACGAATTTTGAAAATATTTTTTCAAAATTGATGCCTTTGTATGAAAATTAAACCGGTTTATTGTGAATAAACGCAGATTTTATGCCAAACAAACGGAGCGCTAAAGTTTGTAC
>CAZVAV010000282.1:0-3314 GCA_964625135.1 uncultured Oscillospiraceae bacterium
GTTTTTTCTATTGACTGGAAAGGGGAAATTTAGTAAAATAAGAACAAAATTTGAAGGATATGGGGGAATGAAAGATGAATATGACAGGAATCGTTCGGAAAATTGATGATCTGGGACGGGTTGTACTGCCGATTGAGATGCGGGAGCGTCTGAATCTGATGGGAGATCGCCAGCCGGTGGAAATCGAGTTGGTTGGGGATGCCATTCAGATTCGCAAGGCCACTCCCAGCTGCGCCTTCTGCGGGGCACGAGAACAGCTGGTCATAGCGGGTCGAAACCAATGCCTTTGTACCGGCTGTATTGAGCGAATGGCCGCGCTGGCGAAGGAGCAGGGGAGCGATTCTGCCAAGTAAATAAAGTCGGAACCTGCCATCCAGAACAGGTTCCGACTTTTTATGTCCGAAGATTATTTTGCGGAAGAAGCAGCGTTCGGCTGTGTGTCCCGCAGCGTGGACGCGACGGCGAGCTGCACCGCCGCAGAAGCAGCCGCAACATAAAAGGCGTACTGTGCGCCGAAGGTAGTCCAGATGACGCCGAGAGCCGCCGAGGCGGTAATTGCCACGACATGGTCGAGGCTCAGCCCGGTGGAGAGGGTGGCGGTGATTTCAGCCGGGTCCTCCGCCAGACGGCGCACGAGGAAGGAGTGGACAATGTTAAACTGCTCGATCAGCATACTGAGGATGATCAGCAGAAAGGAAAGACCGGCAAACATCCCGTTTGTGAGGTCGGCGTGACCCACCAGAGCCCCAAAAAGGGTGAAGATGACGATCATGTATCCTCCCTCAAGCAGGAGGGCTTTGCGCACACCGAAAAGATCCAGCATTTTGCCCAGCCAGGGGGCGACGAACATCGCCGCGAAGGAGGCGACAATGGTCAGCAGCGCCACCGAATCGGCGCCGCGCCGCAGCAGCTCGACCACCACCCACGGGGCAAAGACAAGGCGGATGCGCTTCTGGCAGCCGAACGCGAGGGTGATCAGGTAATACGGAAGATAGCGGCGCTTGATCACCAGCCGACGACCCGGTTTTTTGGGGTTTTGGGGTGCAAAGCGGCGCAGCCAAAAAAGCAGAACCACTGCGGCCAGGGTAAACAAGCCCGAGAGGACAAATGGACGGATGACAGGGGTTGCAAAGCTGAAAAATCCAAAGCGGAATCCGAGAAAGACGGTGCAGGAGGCCAGTGTTGCGGAAAGATTCCACCAACGTCGAAAGCCGCCCAGCGTCCGCCCCACCTCGCCCTCTTTGGCGAGCGCCATGCCGATTGCGTCCTTGAGGGTGATAAAGATGTGCTGTCCGAGCGAGTGAAGAAAGACAAAAAAGAGCATCACGCCATAGGAGGGGGCAAAGAACCCCATGACGATCATGCCGATACAGCAGAGCAGCTGGGTCAGGCAGGCGATGGTCACATCGCTGGTCATGCCGAAGGCCGAGATGATAAACATGCAAAGCACGCCCGGCAGCTCACGCGGAAACTCGATGAATCCGCGCTGGGCGGCGGTGACCTGATACACCTCCTTAAAATAGTTGGCGTAGTTGGCCTCGCCGAGGCTGTTCGCAGCGCCCAGCAGTGCGCTGATTACGGCAAAGAGCAGAATGGCCTGTTTCAGATTGGACGTTTTTTGCTGATTCATGGGAATGATACTCCTTTGATGCGTTGATTTTCCCATCATAGCACAGATGAATCAATTGTGAACCATATTTGGAAAAAATCCGAGACAAAAACCGAAGGAAGGCCATTGCGACCCCCCTTCGGTTCTTTCAAGAGATGCGTTATCTCGCGGCGCGGCGGCTCGGCTCGGAAAAGAGCAGCGAAATACACCAAAGCCCCGCAATGGCAACCAGCGTGTAAACAATTCGGCTTCCGATCGCGGTCGGCCCGCCGAAAAGGAAAGCGACGGCGTCAATCTCAAAGAGACCGACAAGCCCCCAGTTGATCGCACCGATGATAACAATGGTCAGCGCAAGTTTATCCAGCAAAAAAATCCCTCCTTCATGAATCCGGTATTGAACCTAGTATCCCCAAGTCGGACGCGGGCTATACCGCGCGGCGTTGTCCAATCAAAAATTTGTGCAATTGCGCTGCCGTGTTCTTTTTGCTATACTGGTTCGGAAGCCATTTGAAGGGAGAGAGAAAAATGAGGAGAATCAGGCGCGGAAAACCACCTGCCTTTTATGTCGGGCTTCTCTGTCTGCTGCTTTCGCTGCTGTCGACCGGCGGGCTTTGGTGGCGGAGCCGGGAGCTTCCCCCGCCTGTTTTGCCGACGCCTTCTTCGGTGACAGTGGGCGCAGGCGCGGGTCGGCGTGCGCCCGGCTTGCTTCTGGAGAGCAGTCACGCCGTGCTGTTTGATCCCGCGACCGGCGAGGTGCTTTATGCCAAGGGGGCGAAGGAGAGGGTTTACCCCGCTTCGCTGACCAAGGTGATGACGGTGCTGGTGGCTCTTGAGGGGATTCTAAACCTCGATGAACCGCTGACACTATCCTACGAGGATTATGTCGGGCTCTATGAACAGAATGCTTCGATGGCGGGCTTTGCGATGGGGGAGACGGTCACAGCACGCGACCTGCTCTACGCGGCGCTGCTCCCCTCGGGGGCGGAGGCGGCTCGGGCGCTGGCCAGAGCAGGCTCCGGCTCGGTCGAGGAGGCGATTTTTCGGATGAACCAAAAAGCGACCGAGCTGGGGATGGCGGACACGCATTTTGCCAACGTTACCGGCTTGCACGAGGAGGAGCATTATACCACCGTTTCGGATTTTGCGCTGCTCTGGCAGGCGGCGATTCAAAACGATGCGTTGATCGAGGCGGCCGGAGCGCTGCGCTATACCGCGACGGCGACCGAGCAGCACCCCGCGGGGCTTTCCCTCGTCTCAACGTTGGTTCCCCGGCTGGGGCAGCTCGACCGGGAAAGCCCGCTGCCGATCATCGGTGGGAAGACCGGCTATACCGAGGAGGCGGGTCTCTGCTTGGTCAGCCTCGCGCGGCAGGGCGGGGTGTCCCGGGCGCTGGTCACCGTTGGCGCACCCGGGGACGGGCAATCGCTCCCCTATCATCTGCTCGACGCCTACAATTTATATGACCGCTGCCTGCCAAAGGACGCGGCATGATACACGCTTTGTTCTGGCTCTGTGATGAGAGACCCAGGCGAGTCTCGGCAAACGGAAAAGCCGCTTTGTCTTCCTTGACAAAGCGGCCTGATGGTGTATAATGAAATTACAAAGGGCGCTGCGACAAGCGATCAGCCCGTTGGGTTAGGGAAACTCAAAAGAGAAACCGTCACCGGCCAGGGTGGCGGTTTCTGCGTTTTACAACAATCGTCAC
>CAZVAV010000283.1:0-3308 GCA_964625135.1 uncultured Oscillospiraceae bacterium
CCCACATGCTTCCTTCCTCGATGATGAAGTACTCGAGGAAAATATACCGTTTGGCCGAGCGCAGCACCGGCAGCATCGCTTTGAATTTTTCCTCCCCCGGCGAGAGATAGGTCGTCTCGGTGCGGGAGAAGGGCGGATACCCCATCCGGGCGATGTATTCGGATTGGTTTCGCAGCCCCGACGGCAGGGCGGACGCCTCGGCGCAGGCCTCTTGAATCGGGGGCAGCAGCTCGGCAAAGCGGTTGTGCATCTCGCCAAGCCGCTCAGACAGCCTACGGCTCAGGCGAGGGTTGCCGAACATCAGGTAGAAAAATCCACCGAAGAGCGGAACCGCCATAATCGGGATGACCCACGCCAGCTTATACGAGGGGTTTTCCTCCTTGTTGATCACCACGAGGGTCATCGCAACCGAAAGCAGCATAAAGAGGCCATAGAAAACGGCAAAGTAGCGGGAAAGCCGCAGCACGACGACCGCCAGCATCGCAATCTGCGCAATGATCAGCACACCGATGATGACAACGCGCGAGAAAAGCCATTCCCGAAGCTTCATCAGAACCTTTGCCATCGTATCCCTCCCAATCGTCAGGTTTTAATTTAGCTCAATTTATTATAGTATACTTTTTCCCTTTTTTCAACGGTGATGTGCAACACCCTTTCCATTATTAAAATAATACATTTGCCCATTAAAATTGCATTTTAGCTTACGCAATCATGATCGGATTCCGACCAAATTTTTCCCTTCGCTCTGTGCGGGGGTTCTTCTGTCACCGTGCGACCGTTTCAAGCGGTCACAAATGGGTCGGATTGCACAAAAGCGTGCCCCGATTGCCCTCTTTCGATTGGAAACCTGCATGAATTTGGCAGGTTTTTGAATAAATATTCAAAAACCTCTTTATTTTTTGCAATAACTGTGTATAATTATTAATCAATACAGACAAGACAGTTTTGGGAGGGTTTTACCATGACACAGTTTAAGAAGGTTGTTTTGGCATATTCGGGCGGACTGGATACCTCGGTGATCATTCCCTGGCTCAAGGAGAACTATGGCTGCGAGGTCATCGCGGTCGCGGCCGACGTCGGACAGGGGGCGGAGCTCGACGGGCTGGAGCAGAAGGCGATCAAAACCGGTGCCTCCAAGCTTTACATCGAGGATTTGGTCGACGAGTTTGCCGAGGACTTCATTGTCCCGACCGTCAAGGCGGGCGCGGTGTACGAAGGAAAATATCTGCTGGGCACCTCGTTTGCCCGTCCGCTGATTGCCAAGCGGATCGTCGAAATCGCCAAGGCGGAGGGAGCCGACGCCATCGCCCACGGCTGCACCGGCAAGGGAAACGATCAGGTTCGGTTTGAGCTGACCATCAAGGCCTTTGCCCCGGAGATGGGCATCATCGCCCCGTGGAGAAGCTGGGAGCTCAAGAGCCGGGAGGCTGAGATCGCCTATGCCGAGGCGCACGACATCCCGCTCGCCATCACCCGGGAGACCAACTATTCCAAGGATAAAAACATGTGGCACCTCTCGCACGAGGGGCTCGATCTCGAGGACCCGGCCAACGAGCCGCAGTACGAAAAAATCCTTGAGCTGGGCGTCTCCCCCGAGCAGGCTCCCGATGTTCCCACCTATCTCACCCTTAGCTTTGAGAAGGGCGTTCCCGTCGCCATCGACGGCGTGAAGATGAAGGCCGCCGCACTGATCAAAAAGCTCAACGAGCTTGGAGGCGCAAACG
Organism: uncultured Oscillospiraceae bacterium; assembly: GCA_964625135.1. Lineage (GTDB taxonomy): Bacteria > Bacillota > Clostridia > Oscillospirales > Ruminococcaceae > Yanshouia. The sequence goes on from CAZVAV010000283.1 coordinate 1,725, forward strand.
GCATCGGCATCACCGATCTGGTCGAAAACCGGCTTGTCGGCATGAAGAGCCGCGGCGTTTATGAGACCCCCGGCGGCTCAATCCTCTACTTTGCGCACGAGCAGCTTGAAAGCCTCTGCCTTGACAAGGAGACGATGCATTATAAGCAGCAGATCGCCCTCAAGTTCGCCGATCTGGTCTACAATGGGCAGTGGTACACCCCGCTGCGGGAGGCGCTTTCCGCCTTTGTCGATTCCACGCAGGAATTTGTGACCGGCGAGGTAAAGCTCAAGCTCTATAAGGGCAACATCATCGGCGCGGGAACCCAAAGCCCCTACAGCCTCTATTCGATGGAGGTCGCCACCTTTGACGAGGATGAGGTTTACAACCAGAAGGACTCCGAGGGCTTTATCAACCTCTTCGGACTTCCGATCAAGGTGCGGGCGCAGATGCTGGCAAAGCACGGCAAATAAGGAGAATGACGATGAAGATGTGGTCCGGGCGCTTCTCAAAGGAACTCGATGCCGGTATCAACGACTTTAACTCCTCGATTTCGTTTGACCATGTGATGTTCCGCGAGGACATTGCCGGCTCCATCGCCCATGCGACGATGCTCGGCGCGCAGGGGATTATTTCGCAGGAGGACGCGCAGGCGATCACCGGGGGGCTGCAAGGAATTCTGGTCGATCTCGAATCGGGGGCGCTCCCCTTCGACCCAGCCGCCGAGGACATCCATATGTTGATCGAGCAGGTGCTCACCGAACGGATTGGCGACGCGGGCAAGCGGCTGCACACAGCGAGGAGCCGAAACGATCAGGTCGCCCTCGATCTGCGGATGTACCTAAAGGGTCGGACAACCGAGCTGACCCACGCGACGCGCGAGCTGGTCGATACGCTGGTTTCCCTTGCACAAGAGCACCTCGATACGGTCATGCCGGGCTACACCCACCTTCAGGTGGCGCAGCCGATCACACTGGCGCATCATCTGATGGCCTACGCCCAGATGTTCACCCGCGACCTCGGTCGGCTCGGTGACTGCTATGGGCGCCTCGACGTGATGCCGCTCGGCTCCTGCGCGTTGGCCGGGACGACCTACCCGCTCGACCGGGCGATGACGGCGAAGCTGCTCGGCTTTTCCGCCATTACTCAAAACAGCCTCGACGGCGTTTCGGATCGCGACTACTGTGTTGAGCTGGCCGCCGCCCTCTCGCTGATCATGACCCACCTCTCCCGCTTCTCGGAGGAGATCATCCTCTGGTGCTCGTCGGAGTTTCATTTTATCGAGCTGGACGACGCCTTTGCCACCGGCTCGTCGATTATGCCGCAGAAGAAGAATCCCGACATCGCCGAGCTGATTCGGGGAAAGACCGGGCGGGTCAACGGAAACCTTCTCACGCTGCTCACCATGCTCAAGGGTCTTCCGCTGGCCTACAACAAGGATTTACAGGAGGACAAGGAGGCAATCTTCGACAGTGTCGAAACGGTAACGCTCTGTCTGGCCGCTTTTACCCCGATGCTCCGGACGATGACCGTCAAAAAGGAGCGGATGCGCGCCGCCGCCGCGCACGGCTTTATCAACGCCACCGACTGCGCCGATTACCTCAC
>CAZVAV010000284.1:0-3303 GCA_964625135.1 uncultured Oscillospiraceae bacterium
TGTGCTTGCGGTACTGGAACAGGATAATTACCGCGATGATCGGTAGCGCGGCGATATCGCCTCTCCAATCGAGCAATAGGAGACCGAACACGCCAAGAACCAAAAGGATTCGCTGCCATATTGAAAGCCGACCCCAGAGATAGCCTTCATTGGCGGTTGCCAGCATAATGATTCCGATGACGGCAATTATAAAGCTATAGATGGTTGAACCCCAGGAGGTATTTACGATCATCAGCTCAGGCTTATATACCAGCATAAACGGAATGACAAATCCGGCGATTGCCAAACGGAAGGCGCGCAAGCCGGTCTTGAGCGGATCTGAATGAGCAAGTCCCGCCGCGACAAAGGAGGAGAGGGCGACCGGAGGTGTAATGGTGGACATGATTGCAAAATAAAATACAAAGAAATGAGCCGACAGTGCCGGTACGCCCATGTTAATGAGAGCGGGCGCGAGGGTAAGCGATGTGACGATATAGCAAGCGGTGGTCGGCAAACCCATCCCAAGTACGATTGAGGCAACCATGGCGAAAAAGAGAGCAAGAAATTTAATGCCAAGCGAGAGCTTGAAGATGTTCATCGAAAAAACGAGGCCAAAACCGGTCAGTGAGATGACCCCGATGACAATACCGGCGCAGGCACAGGCAATCGCAACCGAGAGCGTAGCTTTGACCCCGCTTTCCAGCGCGCTGCAAAAACGGAGCAGGGTAAGTCGGCTGGACTTGCGAAGAAAGCTGACCCCAACCGCGATCAGAATGGCGAGCCATGCCGAATAGATGGGATTGTATTGCTTGATGGTAAGGAAATAAATCAGGGCCACAAGCGGAATGGCCATATGGCCGTAATTTTTAAAGGTAGCTCCCAGCTTGGGAATCTGATCCTTTTGAAGCGTTTTCAGGCCCTGATTTCTGGCTCGTAAATCTACCGATACCCATACACAGAGATAATAGAGGACCGCGGGGATGATGGCGGCAAATACAATGGTGCTGTAGGGGACACCCAAAAACTGTGCCATCAAAAACGCGGCCGCGCCCATCACAGGGGGCATAATCTGTCCTCCGGCTGAAGCGACGCATTCAACCGCTCCGGCATAATCGGCATCATATCCAACCGATTTCATTAGAGGAATGGTCATGACACCTGTGGTTGCAACATTGGCCGAAGTGCTGCCGCTTACAGTTCCCATCAGACCGCTGGCAAGGGCCGAAACCTTGGCCGGTCCGCCCATGGAGCCACCAGCGATGGCCAAAGCAAAATCGTTGAGAAAACGGGACATTCCGATTTCGGACATAATTGCTCCAAAGAAAATAAAGAGCACCACATAGGTGGCGGAGGTGTTCAAAGCGGTGCCGAAAATGCCCTCATCGGTCAGATAGAGCAGCTTGGTAATCTGCTTGGTTCCGTATCCCGCATGCCGAAACGGGCCCGGGATGCCGCGCCCAAGATAGGCATACAGCATAAAGACGATTGCGACGATGGGCAGCGCCTTGCCGATAGCGCGCCGCGCCGCTTCTAAAACCAAAATGATCATAATTGTGCCAAACAGCAGGTCTGTCTTGGTCGGAAGCCCCATCTGACGGTTGATCTTTTCTGCAAAGATCGCGACATAAAGAGCGCACCAAAAGCTCATCAGTCCGAGAACAATATCGATAGGAGATGGGGTGTGAACGGGGGAACGTCTGCCCGCGGGGAAGAGCAGATAGATGATCAGCATAACAAAGGCGAGATGAACCGAAACAACGACGCTGTCGTCAATCAGTCCGGAACCCGCGCAGTAGAGCTGAAAGGCCGCCATCGTTATGCAGATGCAGGAGAGGATTTTTTCCCAGATGCCGGTGAAGCTTCGTTTTTTTGCTTCGTTTTCGGCGACATCGGGAGAATCAATACCATCCTTAGGCTTGCGGAAGCGATCAAATAAATTTTGAAATGCCACGGTCTTTATCCTCCGTTAATCAAAATAGTTTCCCTGATCCATAGGAAAGGTTCTTCTGCCCAATACAGGCGCTGTACCGATGACAGCGCCTGTATCTTTGCAAGGATGCAAAATGTAATATGCTTAATTATAGAACGCCGACTTCCTTATAGTAGCGCACCGCACCTGGATGGAGCTCGACGCCAGAGCAGTTCAGGGCGGAATCAAGCTTGATCTCTTTGGCGATCGCCTGACCCTGAGCAAGCACCTCAACCCCTTCAAAGAGATTTTTGGTAATCTGATAGACCAGCTCTTCACTGATATTGCCACGGACGATCAAGAGGGTGCCGGTGGCGACGGTCGGAACCCCCTCGGGCTGATTGGGGTAGGTGTTGGCAGGAATATTATAGGTATAATAGTAGGGATAATCCGCGATCAGCTTGTCTATTTTCTTTTGAGGCAGGAACGAGGCCATCATAGCCTTGCCGCTTGACATGGCTTTCATCTGATGACTCTGGCCAAGGCTCCCCGAGATGATATATCCATCGAGCTTCTCATCCATCAATGCGTCGGATGCGTTGGAATGGCTGAGCTGCTGCACATTAAATGAATCGGTCGATATGCCGTAGCTTTCAAGAATCGCGAGAACCTGCGCCTCCGAGCCGCTTCCGGCAGGCCCGATGTTGACCTTATGCCCGGAAATATCGTCAAGCGTTTGAATCCCTGAGGACTTAAGGACGGGTAGCTGCATAATCGCGGGATAGAGATTTGCAATCGCGTAAAGATCACTGGCCTGATTTCCTTCAAACTGACCGATTCCATGAAATGCCTCATAGGCGGAGGAGGCGGCGGAAAAAGCAATTTGAAGCTCGCCGTTCTGGATTCTGGCACAGTTTTCGCTGGAGCCGCCAGTTACCTCGGCAGAAAAGGAGGTTTCCGAAATCTTCTCGCTGAGAAGCTGGCAGATGGCTACGCCGAGGGTATTGAAGGTGCCGCCCGATGAGGAGGTGCCCATCGTAATAAATTCTTCCAGCTTGGCCGGAGCCGCTTCAGATGATCCGGACACGGCGAGAGAAGACGTCGAAGGAGAGGGAGTCGGGGAAGTGCCACCGCATCCCGCGAGCGCTGTGGTGAACATACAACCGGACAGTAGCAGACTGATCAAACGTCTGGAATGTTTCATCTCAAATTCCTCCATCTTGTTTTTCATTCACTTGTCACATTTTGTTTTCGGCAAAACTACGCAGATGATCGACAGGGAAGGGGATTCGATTGGTCTATCTGCATAATAGCATGGTGAAATCATAAAATCCAATACAGGAAAAGTTACATACACATAATTTTTACATTATATTATCGAAACTAACTATAAATTTTCGGAAAAATCAGGCGGG
>CAZVAV010000285.1:0-3291 GCA_964625135.1 uncultured Oscillospiraceae bacterium
CGGGCGGGAAACCAGAAAATCCAGGTGGGCAGTTTTTTGATCGAACGGAACTTTTGTTTCAGAAACCCCATTACGGAAAACCTTTCAAATAAAACAGTTCTCCAATATAGGCGTTTCCGGCAAAAAATCAACCGCAAACCGGGAGAAAATCCCGATTTGCGGTTGTCTATGGCTTCAAAGGTGCCGGAGCTTAGAGCTTGCCGAGCATATTGAGCAGCACACCGGCGGCTACAGCCGAACCGATCACGCCGGCCACGTTCGGGCCCATGGCGTGCATGAGCAGGAAGTTGGAGGGGTTCTCCTTCTGGCCAACAACCTGAGAAACACGAGCGGCCATCGGGACAGCCGAAACACCAGCCGAACCGATCAGTGGGTTGACCGGCTTGCCGCCCATCGAAACGCTGATGACGTTCATCAGCTTGGCAAGCAGAACGCCGCCGGACGAGCCAAGCGCAAAGGCGGTGACGCCCAGAACCATGATGCCAAGGGTCTTGGCGTTCAGGAACGCCTCAGCGGTGGCGGTCGAGCCGACCGAGATACCCAGGAAGATGGTTACGATGTTCATCAGCTCGTTCTGAGCGGTCTTGTTGATTCGATCGACCACGCCGGATTCCTTCATCAGGTTGCCGAGCATCAGCATACCAAGCAGCGGAACGGTGGAGGGCAGAATCAAGCCGACCAGAGTGGTAACGGCGATCGGGAAGATGATCTTTTCAGTCTTGGAAACGGGGCGCATCCCCTCCATGCTCATGACGATCTGTCTTTCCTTCTTGGTGGTCAGCGCCTTCATGATCGGAGGCTGGATGACCGGGACGAGCGCCATATAAGAGTAAGCCGCAACGGCGATCGGGCCAAGCAGATGATCGGCGAGCTTGGCGGTCAGATAGAGGGCAGTCGGGCCGTCCGCGCCGCCGATGATGCCGATCGATCCGGCTTCCTGCGGGGTAAAGCCGAGCAGGACAGCGCCGATGTAAGCGCCAAAGATGCCGAGCTGGGCAGCGCCGCCGAGCAGGACGCTCTTCGGGTTGGAGATCAGCGGAGCAAAGTCGGTCATCGCGCCGATGCCCATGAAGATCAGGGGCGGGTAGATGCCAAGCTTAACGCCGCGGCCAAGGTAGTAGAGCAGGCCGCCGTAGGTGGATTTCTCAGCAAAAACCTCGACCACGCCGGTCTCGGTCACATGCTGCATCAGGTGCTCGCCCGACTGCAGCATCGCTGCAAAGGTCGGATCGGCGCCAATGTTTTTTGCCGCTTCCGGCAGGGTTCCAAGAAAACGCATCGTTTCGCTGGGCAGGTCATTGACGCCGCCGAGCGGAAAGTTGGCAAGGAACATGCCGAACGCGATGGGCAACAGCAGCAACGGCTCGAACTTCTTGACGATCGCGAGATACATCAAAACGAACGAGACCAGAATCATAACTGCCTGCTGCCAAGAGATATTGGCAAAGCCAGTACCTTGGAAGAAGTTAATTAATGCTTCAGTCACGTTATTCCCTCAAATCTTTCTCAATCTAAAGTATTGTGGCTTCCTTAGCCGATGACGACGAGAGCCTCGCCGGGCGAAACGGCGGTTCCCTCTTTCACGCGAACCTCCTTGACGGTGCCGGCGCAGGGGGCGAAGATTTCGTTCTCCATCTTCATCGCTTCGAGAATCAGAACAACTTGACCGTTCTTAACGGCATCTCCCGGCTTCACAAGGGACTTGAGAATTGTGCCGCTCATCGGAGCGGTGATGGTGCCGGCGCCGGCAGGAGCAGGAGCAGCAGGCGCGGCGGCCGGAGCCGCAACAGGGGCGGGGGCGGCAACCGGAGCCGCAACAGGGGCGGGAGCAGCGGCGCGGGGCGCGGGAGCGGCAACAGCGGCGGCCGATCCGCCGACCTCTTCGACTTCTACTTCGTAGGATTTGCCGTTAACGGTGACGTTGAATTTTTTCATAGTTGTTCTTCACTCCACATTCATTCATCATTACTCAAACGGGCGGGTAGGCGGCCTCACCTGGGCCGAATGTTGATGCTCTGGATCTTGTCCTTGCCGACAAGATCAGTGACAGCGGCCATGATGACCGCAACAGTCTCCTCTTCCTCCTGATTGAAGGCCGGGGCGGCAGGAGCGGCGGGCACTGCGGGAACGGGCTTGCTGCCGAGAATCTTGCCCATGATGAGAATCATGAACATGATCATGATCAGAACAGCAAAGACAGTTCCCATTCCGAGAATAGTCAGTACGATTGGGGAATCTGGCGCCATGGATTACTACACCTCCTTAAACCGGGAAGTTCCCGTGTTTTTTCTGTGGACGCGTCTCCTGTTTGGTTGCGAGCATCGAAAGGGCGCTCGCAACACGGGAGCGGGTCTGCGCGGGCTCGATGACATCGTCGACAAAGCCGCGTTTCGCCGCCTGATAGGGATTGGAAAATTCCGCTTTGTACTCTTCAAGCTTTTCTTGGCGCATGAGAGTCGGGTCGGACGCTTTTTTAATCGCGTCCTTAAATATAATGTTCGCCTCGCCGTCCGGACCCATGACGGCGATTTCGGCGCCCGGCCATGCCAGCACGACATCCGCGCCGAGATGCTTGGAGCACATTGCGATATAAGCTCCGCCGTAGGCTTTGCGCAAAACGACGGTAACTTTCGGAACAGTGGCCTCACAGTAGGCATGCAGCAGCTTCGCGCCGTGGCGGATGATGCCGCCATACTCCTGATTCAGCCCGGGCAGAAAGCCCGGAACATCCACAAGGGTGACCAGCGGGATATTGAAGCTGTCGCAGATTGAAACAAAGCGCCCCGCCTTATCCGAGGCATTGATATCAAGACAGCCTGCCATGACCCGTGGCTGGTTTGCCACAATACCGACGGTCGATCCGCCGACCCGGGCAAAGCCAACGACGATATTGGCGGCATAGCAGGATTGCACCTCGAAAAATTTGCCGTCATCGGCAAGCGTATGAATGACCTCCTTGATGTCGTAAGCCTTGTTTGACGCCTCGGGCACCAGAGATTCGAGGTTCTGGCACAGACGGGAGACCTCGTCCTTGGTCGGTACGACGGGGGGCTTATCGTGGTTGTTAGCGGGCAGATAACCAATCAGCTCACGGATCGCAGCCAGTGTTTCGGCGTCATTTTGGTATACAAAATGGGCGACCCCCGAGGTGGTATTGTGGGTAACCGCTCCGCCAAGGGTATCGGCGGTGACCTCTTCGCCGGTGACCGTTTTGATGACCTCGGGCCCGGTGATGAACATATTGGAGGTCTTGTTGACCATAAAGATAAAATCCGTCAGAGCGGGGGAATA
>CAZVAV010000286.1:0-3290 GCA_964625135.1 uncultured Oscillospiraceae bacterium
AGCCGCCGGGGGGATGCTGGGAATTTCCACCCTGCCGTGAGCCCGATGGACGACCGCCGCCGAAAAGCTGGGAGAGGATGCTTTCCGGCCCGGAGGAATTGCGCCCGCCCACCCTTTGCTGTCCCCCCTGCTGTCCCTGCGGCTGCTGCTGCCGTTGCTGATGAGGCGGCGGGGAGGTTTGCGCAGAAGTCGGCGGAGAGGGTGGCTGGGGCGCGGAGGGTGGCTGGGATGCGGGAAACGGCGCGGGGGAATCGCTTCGCAGGGAGGAGGGCGGCCGCGCAAAGCCGGGGGTGCTAAAGCCCTCGGAGCCCTGCACCGTATCCCGCGCCCGCTGCTGCATTTGGCGCACCCGCGTCAGCGCCTCCTGCTGCAATTGCAGCAGACCGGCGTCGGTGGGCATCGAACGCATTGCGCTCACCGGCCATCACCCCCTCTTCCCAGAATTCCGAGGTCCTTGACCAGTGGCAGCAGGCGGATGAGCTGAAGAATTCGGATGGCGTCATCCACCTTTTTTGCCCGCTCGGGTGAAAAATGCGGCTTTAAGGCGCGCAGCAGCTCGGTATTGCGATCCTCCTGGCTAAAGGCGGAAACCGCGCGCCCGAGCAGCAGCATGGTATTGAGATCCAGCCCGGAGGAGCCGGAGGAATCGGAGGAGCCGCCTCCTCCAAAGCCAAGCGAGGAGAAGAGCGCCCCGAGATCCGGCATCGCCGAACCGCCCCCCTGCGCCCCGGCCTGCGGCTGCGGCGAATGGGAAGCGGGCGGGGGTGCGCCGCCGTTTTCGGCGCCGGGGGAATCGAGCCCGAGCGCCTGCGTGACGGCGCGCAGCTGGTTCATCCCCTCCTCGCTGCCGAGAAACTGGGTGATCATCGAGGTGAGGTCTTCCATCTGTTATCGGCCTTTCATCAACTGCGCGATCATCTGCTGAACCTGAGGGTTCTCGACAAAGCGGGCGATTGCCTGCGGGTCCTTGAGAATCTCGGCTACTTGCTTTTGCTGCTGGGGATTCATCCCTTGGGTCACCTGACTGATGTCGCCGTTTTGAAGCTGCTGACGCAGCTGCTGCGGATCACGTCCAAGCCGGTTGCCCGCCATTCGGAGCAGTCCGTCAAGCTGCTGGGGGGAAAGATTCATTGCTGTCACCATCCTTTCGGGAGGATAAGACTTTCTCCCTACAGCCTATGCAAGACCGTCTGTCCGCGATACCTGCGCAAGGGTGGTGCCGGGATAGTAATGCGCCAGAATTTTGGCGCAATCGGCACCCTGCCGCGCCATAAAATCAGCGCCGTACTGGCTCATTCCCACGCCGTGGCCATAGCCCTTTGTCTCAATGGTGAAGGTTCCGCCGCGGTAGGAAACGGTCATGCAGCTCGAACGCAGGCTCAACGCATTGCGCAGCGCCTGCCCATGCACCGTCTGGTCGCCCACCCGCGCCGAAAGGAGATAGCCCGAAGCGCTTGTTTTTAGTGGCCGAATCCAGCCTGCCGGATTTCCCGCGTCGAGGGTAACCCCGTCGAAGGCCTGCTCGAGCAGATAGCGCATCGTTTTTTCGTCGTAGGTTTCGGTTACCGAATAATCGGGGGAGAATGGATCTCCCTCGCTTTCGACCGGGACAAGATAGGGGAGCGACGCCTGCCAGACGTTTTCGGCTGCTTCGGTCGTCCCGTCGCTCATCGCATGGTAGACGGCAAGCGCCGGTTCCTCGTCATAGTAAAGCAGCAGTGCTTCGGCGGCCTCGGCTGCGGCGACTAGCTTCGGCCAGTAGAGCTCGGCGTTTGCCCCGTAGCGGGAAAAGAAGCGTTCCTTCGACAGATAGCCCTCGTCGCGGGAGGTATCGACCGAAAAATCGGCTCCGTTGATCGATTCGTCCGGGGCTTCCCGGTGCATCCGCGCGCTGTAGACCGCCCATGTGTGGGCGGCCACCGCCTGCGCCTTGAGCGCTTCGGTGTGGAAGGAGGGCGGCATTTCGCTGGCAAGCGCCCCGAGGATGTATTCCCCCGCCTTGAGGCTCATCAGCCTGTCGCTGCCCCGGTCATAGACCAAAAAGCTTCCGATCTCCCGCTCAACCTGCGTGGGCTGCGCTGTCACCGACGGAGCCGGATCGGTCGGAACAGCCGACACTGGAGGGGCGGAGACCTCCGCTTCGACGGGCGGCGCAAAGGAGGATGCCGGGGGCACGGTCGGCAAAGGAGCGGGCAGCGCCACCGGCTGGGAAAGACCTCCGGGCAGGGCAACCGCGGCGCCAAACGGAATCACCAGAGCCAGTACCGCCAGCAGGGCGACAAACGCAAGAAAGCTTCGCATATCGGGTCTCTCCCTTCCAACTATGATTGACTTTACTACCCAAATCGGGTAAGATAATCGTACTATCAGCCTATGCGGACAGGCAATGGAATATGTTGTCCGACTGCCCAAAGCTGTGGGAAAGGTGCTGGAATTATCATTGTATCGAAAGAGTATTCAGATTTTTTTATCCGGAACCGCGCTGGCCGTCGTCCTGCGCGCGCTGCTCAAGGTGCTGTTCGTCGACCTTGAAACCGGCTTTTACCTCGGTGGAAGCTTGCTGGCATGGGCCTTTGCGGGGGTGCTTCTCCTTTCCGCTGCCGGATTGCTCTGGCTTGGGTGGCGGGGAAAGGACGAAAGCCCGGCCATCCTCAAGGGAAACCGGGCTCTTGAATGCGCGGCGGTGCTGCTCGGGCTGGTGCTGCTGGCGAGCGGCGGCTTCGGGCTGTCGGGGGTGCTGGCCATCAATCCCAACGCCCAGATGATCAACCAGATGCCCCGCACCCTTCAGCTGCTCGAGCAGCTGCTGGGAATCGCCTCCGGGGGCGTTTTCCTCTACCTTGCGTCGGTGCTGTTAAGCGGCGCGGCTCGCTCGGGAACGCAGGGGATGCTGGCGCTGGTGCCGGTGCTTTGGCAGACGCTCAATATGGTTGACCGCTTCTTCGGCTTCCGGCAGGTTTCGACCGCCAGCGATCAGACGCTTGAGGTTCTTTTTCTGGTGAGCGCCACCCTGTTTTTCCTCGCCCACACCCGCTGTGTCGCGAACATTCCGCTGGGACGCCGAGCCTGTGTAACCAGAGGCTTTCTCACCGCGCTCTTTGGCTTCCCCCTCTGCTGCGGGCAGCTTGCCTCGATTTCGGTGCTGGGCAACGCGGGGACAGGCCCCAATCTGCCCCGACTCGCGGTGATTGCCGCCATCTCGTTTTACGCGGCGGCCTGCTCCTTCTCGCTGATTTTGCCGATCGGGGAGACAAAGTGAATAAGCTCTAAAACAGAAGAGGGGCAGCGTT
>CAZVAV010000287.1:0-3283 GCA_964625135.1 uncultured Oscillospiraceae bacterium
TTCGTGTTCTGTCTATCGTCCGAGCCCCACTTACCTTTGAATTAATCCATACGGTCGTCCAGTACTGATGTAATCGCTGTAATCATAAATATCCCGCTCCACATTTAAGACAATCCCATTGATCGAAACGAGGGTTTCATCCAGCCATTCCACTTCGGCTTTCCAGCATTGATATTGAAAATAAATATTTTTCCCCTTGCCGGTGGTTTGGTCTATCACCCTGCCGAGGGTTGAGAAGCCTACTGTAGCGCCGCCGCCATCCAGATATACGTTGAGCAGATAGCCTCCGTTTGGGGAGGGATAGGAGCCGATCAGCTCCTGTCCCTCAATCCACTGGATGCTGTTGGACTGATAATAGAGCGTCCCGGCTGCCCACGAAATCAAAAGCAGCAGGGTCAAAACGACGATCTGCCGTTTCTTGAATCGTTTCATTTTCAATCTCCTTATGGAAAGGGTGATTCATGCGCTTTTTTATTACAATAATACGAACATACGTTTTGGATGTCAAGCCCTTTTATCGCTTTATCCAAATCAAACGCATTTGATCAACCGTCAAAAAGTTGCATTGACAACCAATTGGGGGTGGAGGTATACTGAAGGGACAAAATTTGACCCATTACCACAGGGGAGGCTCTTACTTTGGATTGGCAGGACATGCAGGATGCAAAATACCACCAGATGACCGAGGCGCCGATACCGGGACTGATCGCACGGCTGGCACTTCCGACCATCTGCTCGATGCTCATCACCTCGATTTATAATATGGCCGACACCTATTTTGTCAGCCAGCTTGGAACCGACGCCTCGGCGGCGGTTGGGGTTACCTTTTCGCTGATGGCGATGATTCAGGCGGTCGGCTTCACCTTCGGCATCGGCTCGTCCACCTGCGTCTCACGGCTGCTCGGCCAAAAAAAGAGGCAGGAGGCGAGCGAGTCGCTCGCGACCGCTTTTTTCACCGCGATTGCGGTGGGGCTGCTGCTGATGGTGTTCGGCATGCTCTTTCTCGAGGAGCTGGTCGCGGGCTTGGGCGCAACCCCCCAGATTCTTCCCTACGCCCGGGATTACGCTCGCTACATCCTGATTGGCGCGCCGTGCATGACCGCCAATTTTGTCCTCAACACCGCGCTGCGCGGGCAGGGCAGTGCCTTTTATGCGATGTTTGGCATTCTGTCGGGCGGCATCCTCAACATCATCCTCGACCCGATTTTTATCTTTCAGATGGGGCTTGGCATCTCGGGCGCGGCCATTGCCACTGTGCTGAGCCAGTTTGTCAGCTTTGTGATCCTGCTCTATTTTAACCTCGGCGGACGGCACGGAAGCCTGCCGCTTCATATTAAAAACTTCCGTGTCCAATGGACTCTTTATCGGGATATCATCAAGGGCGGTCTTCCCTCCCTCTGCCGGCAGGGGCTGGCAAGCGTCGCGTCGGTTGCGCTGGTGCGCAGCTGTGCGCCCTTTGGAGTCGAGGCGATTTCGGCAATGAGCATCGTCAACCGGGTCATGCTGTTCATTATCTCGGCGATGATTGGGTTCGGGCAGGGCTTTCAGCCGGTCTGTGGCTTTAATTACGGCGCCCATCGCTACGATCGGGTCGTCGAGTCGTTTGGGTTCTGCGTCAAGGTCGCGCTGGCGCTGCTCACCACGCTGGGCGCGCTGATGTTCTGCATCGCGCCGCAGGTTTTGGCGCTCTTCCGCGCCGAGGATCTGCGCGTCATCACGATTGGGGCGGCCGCGCTGCGGATGCAGTGTGCCGTGCTGCCGCTGCAAAGCTACTTTATCATGACCAACATGATGATGCAGTGCACCGGACGTTCCGGCCCCGCCACGCTGTTGGCGGCGGGACGACAGGGACTTTTCTTCCTTCCGGCCATCTGGCTGCTGCCGCCGGTGATCGAGCTGCGGGGGGTGCTGCTCGCGCAGCCGATTTCGGACGTCGTTTGCTTTGCGCTGGCCATCCTGATTTCCAGAAGGTTTCTGCGCGAAATGCGCTTTCTTGCCGCCGAGCAGCAGGAGGATCGCGGCTATTGGGGGGAGGTATCCCGATGATCGAACGGCCGATCCCGATCACCCGGTATCTTTCGCTGCTTTACCGCAGCGTTCAGCGCTTTTTCGCCGCCCGCCTGCGGGAGCTTCCGCTTGACGCGGGGCAGCTGCCCCTGCTGCTGCAGCTTTACAGAACCCCCGGCATGACGCAGGAGCAGCTTGCGCAGACGATCGTCATCGATAAGGGGACGACAGCTCGGTCGGTGGCGCTGCTGCTGCAACACGGGTTGATTGAGCGCTGGGAGGATCCGGTCGACCGAAGAGCCTATCGGCTCTATCCCACCGGCCGCGCCCGCGAGCTGGAGGATTCGCTCTTTGCCATTACAGGGAGCCTGCAGAAGGTTCTTTTTGTGGGGATGGACGAGCGGGAGCAAGCACAGGCCACCGCGCTGGTGCGGCGGATGGGGGAAAACATCACCGCCTATTTTGAGGAGCATCCGACCCGCGCGGCGCGCGAGGGCGATTCCGGGAAAGGAAAACCGAATGACTGAACAAAACGAGGGCCGGGGCGCGAGCTTCGGTTCTTTGCATGAGCGGGACGCGGCGGTGCTGCTCGCCGGGGCTTCGCCGCTTCTGCTCGATTGGTACGATCAAAACGCGCGGGTGCTGCCGTGGCGCAGTGAGCCCACCCCCTACCGGGTCTGGATTTCGGAGATTATGCTCCAGCAGACCCGTGTGGAGGCGGCCAGAGGCTATTTTGAACGCTTCGTCGCCGCGCTGCCCGACGTTTGTGCCCTTGCCGCCGTCGATGACGACGCGCTGCTCAAGCTCTGGGAGGGACTGGGCTACTACAGCCGGGCGCGTAACCTCAAGCGTGCCGCACAGCTTATTCTGGAGCGGCATGACGGAAGGCTCCCGGCGGATATGGCGGCGCTGCGCGCGCTTCCGGGAATCGGGGAATACTCGGCCGGGTCGATCGGGTCGATCGCCTTTGGTCTGCGGGCTCCGGCGGTGGACGGGAATGTGCTGCGGGTCGTCTCCCGGCTGCTCGCAAGCGAAGCGGATGTGACCGCTTTGGCGGTCCGGCGGAGCCTTACCGCGCTGGTGGCACAAATGCTGCCCGTCAGCCGGGTGGGGGATTTTAACCAGTCGCTGATGGAGCTGGGGGCGGTCGTCTGCCTGCCCAACGGAGCGCCGCTCTGCCTGCTCTGCCCGCTGCGCTCGCTTTGCCGGGGCTTTGGTCTGGGGATTGCACAGCGGCTTCCGGTCAAGGCCGCAAAAAAACCGAGAAGGGTGCAGC
>CAZVAV010000288.1:0-1137 GCA_964625135.1 uncultured Oscillospiraceae bacterium
ATCTGATCGAGGGGCATTTGCTTGATGATTCCGCCAAGCTTAAACGCCTCCATCGGCATGCCGTATACAACGCAGCTTTCCTTATCCTGCCCGATGGTGTAGGCGCCGGCTCTGCGCATCTGGGTAATTCCCCGGGCGCCGTCAGCGCCCATGCCGGTTAGAATGACACCGATCGCGCTTTTTCCCGCGACCGTCGCAACCGAGTCAAACATCACATCGACCGAGGGGCAATGGCCGCTTACCTTTTCACCCGGTGCGCACCGGACATAATAGCCCCTTGCGTCCTTTGCAAGCCGAAGATGGGCATCGCCCGCGGCAATCAAAATCTGCCCGCGTTCGACGCGATCCATATCGGCCGCTTCCTTTGCGCGCATCTTGCAGAGCCGATCGATTCGCTGCGCATACATGTTTGTAAAAACGGGCGGCATATGCTGTACGACGATAATCCCCGGTGTTGTGGGGGGCAGATCCCGAACCACCGACAGGATCGCTTCGGTGCCGCCGGTGGAGGCCCCGATCGCGATAATGGCGCTGCGATCAATCGTGCTGTTCATCGTCAGCGGGCGGTTTGAAGTGGTCTGCGCTGCCGCAACCTTCGGCTTGGTGACATGTGCCCGGGAAGCAATCTTTACCTTAATCGTAAGATCACTGATAAAGTTATTCATGTCGAACGGCCCTTTGATGACCGGCTTACGGACAAAGTCAACCGCACCCGCCTGCAGGGCGTCAAGAGCGTTAATCGGCAGCGAGCTGACAACCACCACCGGCAGCGGATGAATCGGCATCAGCTTTTTCAAAAATTCAATTCCATTGATCCGCGGCATTTCAACGTCCAAGGTGAGAACGTCCGGGCGGAGCGACTCCACCTTTTCCATCGCATCATCGGCATTGATGGCGGTTCCGACGATTTCGATGTTCAGATCATTCGATAAACCGACCTCCAACGCCTTGCGGAACATGACCGAATCGTCGACGATCAGAACTCTGATTTTAGAAAGAGAAAGCATTATGCCAGTCCTCCTCGCTGATAGATTGCCGGTTTTAAATACCGGAAGCCGGAGGAACCCTTATCAATGCTTTCGGAATGCCCAATACAGAAATATCCGCCCTCAGCCGTGGTCTGATAAAATTTTTGAA